>DAHXNE010000077.1 GCA_027366635.1 Gammaproteobacteria bacterium
GGAGCCCGAACTGCGGCTGCTGCTCGATCGGCTCAAGCTCACTCTGCCGCCGCAACCGCCGCCGAAGATCACCGCCGCCCAGGCCGCGACCGCCGTCCCCGTGTAGTGCAGACCTGTGGGGGTCGTTCCTTTATAAATCAAACAGTTATCCATGGCCTACCCCGCGAATCGGCGAAGTGGGGTAGGACGGCGCACCCACCGGCAGGTCGTTCCCGTTATGTTACAAGCGCTTGCCTCAGCGCGATGCGGCGAGTGTGACCGCCGTCCTCGCCGGGATGGGGATGCTGCGATATTTATCGATCGCGGCAACTGCCGGCTGACAGGCGCTAGGTGCAGGGGCATCCCATGCGCCGCGCGCGGACTCGGCTTTCGACCCCGGGGAGAACGGTCGCGATGATCGTGGTGACGATTGGGGCAGCCATAGGCTTGATTGCGGCGATGGTTGCCGTGGCGCTTTCACGGCGCGCCCATCCGGCGCTGCACCCCGATGCGTGCAGCGGCACGGGCGATCCCCTCGAGCAGGTGCTGTTTCTCAACCGCATGTACTCGACGCTGGCCGAGACCAGCCAGCTGATCGCGCGCTGTGCCAGTGAAGCGCAGCTGTTCGATCGACTGTGTCATATAGCCGTCCATTATGGACAGCTGCGTCTTGCCTGGGTCGGGCGGGCCGAGCCGCACTCGGGACTGATCGTGCCGGTGGCGCAGTGCAGTGCGTCGCCGGCCTTCGAGCGCTATCTGCAGGGGCTCATCGTGCACACGAGCACGACCTGCGCGGAGGGTCAGGGTCCCGGGGGCGAGGCGTGGCGGGAGGCGCATCCGGTGTTCGTGCAGAATTTTCGTGCCGATCCGCGCATGGCGCCGTGGCGCCGGCGCGGCAAGCCGCTCTTGTGGGGCTCGTGCGCGGCGCTGCCGCTGCGTCGGGGCGGTGCGGTCTGCGCCGTGCTGCTGCTCTATGACACGCGCCCGCAGGCCTTCACGCACAAGGTGCGCGACCTGCTGGCGCGCATGACGGTCGACATTGAATTCGCGCTCGACCGCTTCGATCTGCTCGCCGCGAGCGCGCGCAGCGCCGCCGAGCTGCGCGTTGCGGCGCTCGCCTTCGAGGCGAGCGGGGCGATGCTCGTCGCCGACGCGCAGGGGCGTATCCTGCGCGCCAATGCGGCGCTGTGCGCCGCCTTCGGTTACCCGCCCGAGGCCCTGATCGGAGAGGAGTTGGCGCTGCTGTTCGCGCCGGGCCGGCATCTGCCCGCGATGGCGCAGCTGCTCGACCGGGTCCGCGAGCGCGGCTCCTGGCAGGGCGAGTCCTGGGGCCGGCGCCAGTGCGGGCAGGAGTTCCCCATGTGGCTGTCGCTCGCCGGCGTGAACGATGGTGGGCGCTGGACGCATTACATCGCGTCGTTGCAGGATCTGTCGGAGCAGAAGGACTTCGAGCAGCGCATCGCGCGGCTGCAGAACTTCGATGCACTCACCGGCCTGCCCAATCGCCGCTTCATGCTCGAGCAGCTGCGCGCGGCCGTGCACTGGACCGAGCATGCCGGCGGCCACGGCGCCGTGCTGTTGATCGGGCTCGACAAGTTCCAGGCCGTCAACGACATGATGGGGCATCAGGCCGGGGACGTCTTTCTGCAGCAGACCGCCGCGCGGCTGCGCGGCGCGGTGCCGGGCGAACAGCGCGTGGGACGCATCGGCGGCGATGAATTCCTGGTGGTGCTGGAGGATCTGGGCGCGCCGCCGGAGCGCGCCGAACAGGCGGTGCGAAGGATCGCGGAGGATTTGCGCGCGGCACTGCTGCAGCCGCATCTGATCCGTGCGCAGCGGGTGTCCTGTTCGGCGAGCATCGGCATTGCCGCCTGGGGCGGGCAGGGGTGTGTCGGCTTCAACGAGCTGCTGACCCGGGCTGATGTGGCGTTGCATGCGGCCAAGGACGGCGGCCGCAACGCCGTGCGGGTCTTCTGTCCCGGGATGCAGCTCGCGCGCGAGCGGCGCTCACGGCTCGAAGCGCGGTTGCGTCACGAGTTCAACACCGAGCAGTTGCAACTGTATTTGCAGCGCCGGGTCGATGCCCAGGGCGCGACCCGCGGTGCCGAGGCGCTGCTGCGCTGGCACGATCCGCAGCGCGGCGTCGTTGCACCGCTCGAGCTGATACCGGTGGCTGAGGACATTGGCTTGATCGAGCCCATCGGGTGCTGGGTGCTGGAGCGCGCCTGTCGGCAGCTGCAGGACTGGGCACGCGCCGGCAGCGGCACGCGTGACCTGCGGCTCGCCGTCAACATCAGTCCCCGGCAGCTCGCCCGGGCGGATTTCGTCACCCGGGTCACCGATTTTGTCGGACGCGCCGGCGTCGATCCGCACCTGCTCGAGCTCGAGATCACCGAGGCGCTGCCGATCCACGACTTCGATGAGGTGATCCCCAAGCTGCAAGCGCTGCGACGGTTCGGCGTCCGCCTCGCCATCGATGATTTCGGCATCGGCTACTCGTCGCTGTCCTACCTCAGGCAGTTGCCCGTGTCGGTACTGAAGATCGATCGCAGCTTCGTCACCGGCATGGCGCACCCCGGCGGGGAGACGCTGGTGCACACCATCGTGCAGATGGCGCGCAGCCTGCAGCTGCAGGTGATCGCCGAGGGCGTTGAAACCGAGGACCAATGGGAGCGGCTGGTCGGACACGGATGTGATCAATATCAAGGGTATCTGTTCGGCCGACCGCTGCCGCCCGAACAGTTTGCGCAAGAGCTCGCCGCTGCGATGCCGGTTGGCCCATCGATCCGTGCGGTCCGTCACAGCTCCGCGGCGGTGTGAGTGCGATCCGGTGCACGTCTGCAACCGCTGCCGTCCGTTAGGATGGCGCCGCAATGGACGTGATCCCCGCAGAAGCAGACGCCCCACCAGCCCGGGGTCCGCCGGCTGCTGCGGCGTGCGCGCGCGCGCCAGCCCCTGCGCGCAGCCTTGCCGAGCGGACCGAGGACCTGCACTGGCTGGCCGGCCTCGCGCCGGCGCTGCAGCGCGAGGCCGGCCAGTCCGGCCTGCACGGGCTGATCGCCCAGGCCAACACCCGTCTGCACAGTGTCATCGGCGGGCTGTATGTGCCGGAAAAACACCTGTGTCTGGTGCATCGCAATGCCGGGCCCGATAGCGATGCGCTGGCGGCGTTCTGGCAGCGCACGCGTGATCGCCTGCATATCTGGGCACTGCGCAAGCGCGGGCCGCTACTGCTCAACAGCGCCGGCCGCGCCGGCCCCGCCGCATTGCGATGCAAGATTCTGGCCGTGCCCGTCGGCGCCGCGGACGCTCCGCCGATCGGCGTGCTCGCATTCTTCCGCTCGCAGGCCGCGAGCGATTATCGCGGCCGGCACGCCTTTCTCGGCAGAGCGCTCGGCCGCCTGGCGTTCGCCACGATCGAGGCACAGTGCGATGCGCTCACCGGGCTGCTCACACGCGCGGCGCTCGAGCAGCACTATGCGAGCGGCGCACCGCCGCCGGCGGACGCCGATCGCAGCGTGGTCTATCTGGACCTCGATCAGACCCATGTGGTCAACGATCTCTATGGCTTTGAAATCGGCAACGAGATGTTGGTCAAGGTGGCCGGCGTGCTCGCCCCGCCCCTGCTGCCCGACGATGCGCTGGTCGCGAGAGTCGCTGCGGATCGCTTCGCGGTGGTATTGCCCAGTGCCGACACCGATCGCGCCGCGGCGCTGGCTGCTCAGCTGCAGGAGGCGATTCGGGGCCTGACCATCGGACCGGTCGATGCCCCGATCGAGGTGTCCTCGAGCTGCGGCGTCGCACCGCTGCTCGCCCTGCCGCAGGGTCTGCCGCGCGCGCTCGCGGCCGCGGAATTCGCCTGCAAGACCGCCAAGCAGGGCGGTCGCGGCCGGCTGAAGATCGACAGCTGCGACGACGGCACCATGCTGCGCGGACACGTGGATGCGGTGACCGTGGGCCAGTTGCGCGCGGCGTTGAAGTCGGATCAACTGCTGCTCTATGCCCAACCGATCGTGCCGCTGCGTGCGGCAGGACTGCACGCGGGCTACGAGGTGCTGTTGCGTCTGAACGATCCGTCCGAAGGGGTCGTATCGCCCGGCATGCTGGTGCAGGTGGCGGGCCGCTATCAGCTGTTGCCGCTGATCGATCAGTGGGTGGTGCGCAGGACGCTGCACCTGCTCGCGGCGCACCGGCAGCTGCTCGCCGCCCGCCGCATCGGTATCTCGATCAACCTGTCCGGGCAGTCGATTGGCGATGAGGCTTTCACGCACCAGCTCGTCGATGCGGTGCGCAGCGCGGATCTTCCGGCCGGGATCATCACCTTCGAAATCACCGAGCAGGCCGCCGTAAGCAGCCTGACGCGCGCCGAGGAGATGATCCGGCGGCTCGCACCGCTCAATTGCCGCTTCGCGCTCGATGACTTCGGCACCGGCGCGAATTCCCTCGCGTATCTGAACGCCCTGTCCATCGCGCGCGTCAAGATCGACGGCACGTTCGTGCAGGACATCCTCACCAATCCGCGCTCCGCGGCCACCGTGCGCGGCATCGTCGAGCTGGCGCGCGGCTTTTCCATCGATACCGTCGCCGAGTTCGTCGAGACGCCCGCCATTGCCGAGCGGGTGCGCGCGCTCGGCGTGGACTACGCCCAGGGCTATGCGTTCGGGGCCGCCGAGCCGCTCGAGACGGTGCTCGCCGGGCTGCATTCTCAGCCACCGCCGGACGGGGGTTGTCCAGCCTGAGCTCGGCGGCCGACCCGCGGCCGCTGATGGCGCGGTATCCTCTCGCCTTCGGCGCAAAGCCCGCCGATTCGAGAGACATGATGAGCGCGAGACGACTGTTGGGGGCGATCGAGGCGGGCGGCACCAAATTCGTATGTGCGGCCGGGTACGGGGCCGAACGCGCGCCCGAACCCTACCGCCGGGTGATTGCGACCGTAACCCCGCAGACGACGCTCGCGGCCGTGCAGGCGTTCTTCGCCGACATCGAGCGCGAGGCGGGACCCCTCGCGGCGATCGGTGTGGCGGCGTTCGGTCCGGTCGATGTGCACCGCGGCTCGGCGACCTGGGGCTCGGTGCTGAATACGCCCAAGGCAGGCTGGTCGGGCGTCTCGCTGGTCGAGCCTCTGGCGCGCTTCAACTGCCCCGTCGCGCTCGATACCGACGTCAATGCTGCCGCGCGCGCCGAGGTCAGCCTCGGCGCCGGGCGCGGTGTGCGTACCCTGGCTTACGTGACGGTGGGGACGGGGATTGGCGGCGGCGCGGTGATCGGGGCAACCTCGGTGAGCGGATTCCTGCACCCCGAGATGGGACACATCCGGGTGCGCCGCGATCCGCGCGATGAGGGGTTCGCCGGGATCTGCCCCTTCCATGGCGACTGTCTGGAAGGACTGGCGAGCGGTCCGGCCGTGCTCGCGCGCTGGTCGCAGCCGATGAGCGCACTGCCCCCGCAGCATCCCGGCCACGAGATCATCGGCGGTTACCTCGGCCAGCTCGCCGCGGCGATTGCCCTGATGCTCTCGAGCGAGCGGATCGTGTTCGGCGGCGGTGTCATGAGCAATCCCCATCTGCTGGCGCACATTCGCGCGGCGGCCCGGCGGGAGCTCGGCGGCTACCTGCCCATCGATGAGCGGGTGGGCGGTTTCGACCGACTCATCACCCGGGCCGACCTCGGCGATCGCGCCGGCATCGTCGGCGCCTTCCTGCTCGCCGAGGCCCGGCTCGCGGCCGAGGCCTGAGGCCTATCCGTCCTGTGCGCGCTGCGGCCGCACGCTGCGCGGCATGTCGAGGGTGCGCGGATGCAGGGACTCCTTGTAGGCTGCGGCAAAGGCCTCGACAAAGGTATGCGGCAGGTGGTCCGCCGGGCGATCGAGCAGATTCCGGTAAAAGCTCGTGAACAGCCCCCAGGCCTGGGCCGCATCCGGTGCGCCGTTGCGTCCGGAGGCAAAGCGTGTCTCGAGTTCGTGGGGATCGAGGCGGCCGAGGAATTCGATGAACGCCGCGCGCAGGGCCTGCACGAGCGCCGCCTCATGGGCCTTGACCTCGTCGTGACGCTCGCGCAGCCAGCGCACGGCATCGATTTCGTGCGCCTCGTGCTGGGCGCAGAGCGCGAGCAGCAGCTCCTCCACGGTCAGTTGCCCGAGCAGCGGGACACCGGGTTCCGGCGGCGGCACCTGAATGTGGAAGCGCTCACGGGTCTGGCTGCGCGCGCGCTCGAGATCCTTCAGTCCCACCAGCGCTTCGCGCAACAGCCGCCCGGCCAGGTGCAATACCGGCGCCTGCGCCGGCATGCGCCGCGGATCGAGACCGGCACCGCGGCAGAAGGCCTCCCAGGCCGAATCGACCGACGCCGGGTGTGCAGGCTCGGTGGCCTTGGCGCGCGCCCCCCGGCCCACCCGCCGCGACAAGGTCTCATCGGCGCGCCGCGGGGCGCGCGGCTCGGCCGGCGCAGATGCTGCAACTGATGCGATCGCCATTTCCGGCTGCGACGGCGCGTCTTGCGGATCGAGGACTGACGCCGGCGACCCCTGACCACTGTAGGTGGGATCGACGATGAGCAGATCCTCGAGATCGAGTGCCGCGCCAATATCCGGTTCCGCCGTCCGCAGCGGCTGCACGGCCATGATGCGCGAGGGCAGCGCCGCGGAGTCCGCCGCGCTGTCCTCGAGCGACACGCCGATCTGATATTCCCCGAGGCGCAGCACGTCCCCGTCGCGCAGACGGTAACCCTCCGGACCGCACTCGGCGAGCGGCTCGGCGCGGTCGTTCACGTACACCCCGTTGGTGCTCAGATCCTCGAGATAAAAGTGGCCATTGCGCCAGCCGATGCGCGCGTGATGCGCCGAGACGTAGCGGTGCGGGTCGGGCAGCACCCAATCATTGTCGGGCGAGCGCCCGATGGTGCCGCCGTCGCGACCGAATTGCGCACTGTCGCCCCCCGACAGATGCCGTCGCTGACCGCTGATGACGCGCAGGCGCAGCGTCATGGCCCGGCACCGGCCCGCACTCCCACGCTCGGCGCGCGGGGCGTCTGCGCCGCGCTGAACCGGGATGTCGTGTAACTCATGGTGAACCGATCAACTGCCGCAGTGCTCCGCACGCTGAACCGACGCTCCGATCGTCCGAGGCGGGCGGCACCGACCCGGTGGGCACCCGGCCCGCAACCGATTCGCGGACACCGCCCGGTTGGGGGCGCAAAGCCGACTCATACCGGGACGCCAAGCCCCTATAATGGGGTCCTCTTCATCAAGGTACCGCGGACCTCCCGCCCACCCATGGCAGTCAGTCACATTTTCAGGATTCTGTTCATCAATCAGGGCAAGGTGTACGAGGTCTACGCCCGCAAGGTCAACCACGGCGAGCTGTTCGGCTTCATCGAGGTCGAGGACCTGGTCTTCGGCGAACGCTCCTCCGTGGTGCTCGACCCGAGCGAGGAGCGCATCAAGAGCGAGTTCGGCGGCGTCAAGCGCACCTTTTTGCCGCTGCACTCGGTGCTGCGCATCGATGAGGTCAAGAAACAGGGGGTCAGCAAGATCACCGCGCTCGAGGGCGGCGCCAATGTGGCGCAATTTCCGCTCGCGATGTACTCCCCGCCGCCGGTCGAGCCGAAGTAACGGCCCATGCACGGCCCGACGCTGCTGACGCTGCCGGGGCGGGCGGCGCTTTCGGGGTTCCGCATCGAGAAACTGCTCGCCCGGGTGCGGGTCCTCGAGCCGGCGGTGGCGGCGCTCAGCGCCCGCTTCCTGCACTTCGCCGCGCTCGAGCGTCCGCTCACGACCGCCGAGCACGAGCGCCTCGAGCGGCTACTCACCTACGGACCGCGGACGCCGGCGCCTGAATCCGCCGGACAGCCCCTGATCGTGGTCCCGCGGGCCGGCACGATCTCGCCCTGGTCGAGCAAGGCCACCGACATCCTGCACGCGTGTGATCTCGCGGCGGTGCAGCGCATCGAGCGCGGCATCGAATACCGCGTGGCGGCGCCGCACCCGCTGGCCACCGAGGCCATGGAGCGCCTGGCTGCCGCGCTGCTCGACCGCATGACCGAAATGGCCCTCCTCGACGTCGGGCAGGCCGCCGCGCTGTTCGCCCACTCGCCGCCGCGACCGGCGCGTACCGTGTCGCTCGCCGGCGGGCGTGCCGCCCTCGAGCAGGTCAACCGCGAGCTCGGGCTCGCCCTGGCCGACGCGGAGCTCGACTACCTGCTCGCAAGCTTCCGTCAGCTTGGCCGCGACCCCACCGACGCCGAGCTGATGATGTTCGCGCAGGTGAACTCCGAGCACTGCCGCCACAAGATCTTCAATGCCCAGTGGGTCATCGACGGCACCGAGCAACCGCAGTCGCTGTTCGCGATGATCCGCCATACCCACGAGCGTCATCCACACGGGGTGCTCTCGGCGTATCGGGACAACGCCGCGGTGATCGAGGGGACGCACGGCGCGCGCTACTTCGCCGACCCGCGTACCGGAGCCTACGGCGAGAGTGTCGAGCCTATCGATATCCTGCTCAAGGTCGAGACCCACAACCACCCGACGGCGATCTCGCCGTTCCCGGGCGCTGCGACCGGCGCCGGCGGGGAGATTCGCGACGAGGGCGCGACCGGCCGCGGCGCCAAGCCCAAGGCGGGCCTTACCGGATTTGCCGTCTCCAACCTTGACCTCCCGGGATACGAGCGACCGTGGGAACGGCCCTTCGGGCGGCCGGCGCGCATCGCCTCGGCGCTCGAGATCATGCTCGAGGCCCCCATTGGCGCGGCCGCGTTCAACAACGAATTCGGCCGTCCGGCGATCTGCGGGTTCTTCCGCACCCTGGAGCAGCACGACCCGCGGGATCCGTCGCACCGGGTGCGCGGCTATCACAAACCCATCATGCTCGCCGGCGGCCTCGGCAACATCCGCCGTGCGCATGTCGAGAAGACCGTCGTGCCCGTCGGCGGCCGACTGGTGCTGCTCGGCGGACCGGCGATGCTGATCGGCCTCGGCGGCGGCGCCGCCTCCTCGCTCGGCAGCGGCGCGTCGGACGCCGAGCTCGACTTCGCCTCGGTGCAGCGCGGCAACCCCGAGATGCAGCGGCGCGCCCAGGAAGTCATCGACGGCTGCTGGGCGCTCGGGGCCGACAACCCCATCCTGTTGATCCACGATGTCGGCGCGGGCGGACTGTCCAACGCGGTCCCCGAGGCCGTGGCCCACAGCGAGCGCGGCGCGCGTGTCGATCTGCGCGCCATCCCGAGCGCGGAGTCCGGCCTCTCGCCGCTCGAGATCTGGTGCAACGAGGCCCAGGAGCGCTATGTGCTCGTGGTTGCGCCCGAAGGGCTGGCGGTGCTGCGCGCCCTCGCGGCGCGCGAGCGCTGTCCGCTTGCGGACATCGGCGCACTCGATGCCACGGGCCGGCTCATCGTCGCGGATCCCGTGCTCGGCGATCACCCGGTGGATGTCCCGCTCGAGGTGCTCTTCGGCAAGCCCCCGCGCATGCGGCGCGAGGTGCGCAGCGTAGCGCCCGCCGCCGCGCCACTCGCGCTCGCGGGCATCGAGCCGCGCGCGGCGCTGTATCGCGTGCTGCGCCTGCCGGCGGTGGCGGACAAGACCTTTCTCATCACCATCGGCGATCGCACCGTGGGCGGCCTGGTGAGCCGCGATCCGCTCGTGGGGCCGTGGCAGGTTCCGGTGAGCGACGTCGCGGTCACGCTGGCCGATCACCGCGGTGTCGCTGGCGAGGCCATGGCCATCGGCGAGCGCACGCCGGTGGCGCTGCTCGATGCGAGCGCCTCGGGGCGGCTGGCCGTGGCCGAAGCGCTCACCAATCTCCTGGCGGCCGACGTCGCGAGCCTGAGCGACATCCGCCTGTCGGCCAACTGGATGGCGGCCTGCGGCGAGCCGGGCGAGGACGCGGCGCTCTACGCGACGGTGCGCGCGGTCGCGCTCGAACTGTGCCCCGCGCTCGGGATCGCCATCCCGGTGGGCAAGGATTCGCTCTCGATGCGGACCCAGTGGCACGAGGCGGGTGTGCAGAAGACCGTGGCCGCGCCGGTCTCCCTCATCGTGTCGGCGTTCGCTCCCGTCGCGGACGTGCGCAAGACGCTGACGCCCGAGCTCAGGACCGATGCGCCGACCGCGCTGTGGCTGATCGATCTCGGCCGCCAGCGGCTCGGCGGCTCGGCCCTCGCGCAGGTATATGGCGAGCTCGGCGGCGCGCCGGCCGATCTCGATGATCCGCAACTGTTGCGGCAGCTCGCCGCGGCACTGGCCGAGCTGCGCCGCGAGGCGCTGCTGCTCGCTTACCACGACCGCGCCGACGGCGGCCTGATCGTGACCTTGATCGAGATGGCCTTCGCCGGGCACTGCGGCCTTGACCTCGAGCTGCCGGCCGAGCGCGGTCCGGTCCTCGCCCAATTGTTTGCCGAGGAGCCGGGCGTGGTGGTGCAGGTCGCCGCCGGTGACGAGGAGCGTCTGCGCGCCATCCTCGCGCAGTGCGGACTGACCGACCGCGCACTGCGTCTGGGTGCGCCGAGCGTGCAGCACCTGCGCGTACGGGTCACCTGCGGCGGGGCGCCGGTGCTCGATGAGGCCTGGTGCGATCTGCGCGCCGCGTGGTCGGAGACGTCCTGGCAGATGCGCCGGCTGCGCGATGAGCCGCAGTGCGCCGACGAGGAGTATGCGGCGCAGACGGCGCCCGACGATCCGGGCCTGCGGGTCGAGCTCAGCTTCGATCCGGAGGAGGACATTGCTGCACCATATATTGCCCGCGGCGTACGCCCGCGCCTCGCCGTGCTGCGCGAGCAGGGGGTCAACAGCCATGCCGAGACCGCGGCGTTCTTCGAGCGCGCCGGCTTTGCGCCGTACGACGTCCATATGACGGACCTCAACACGGGGCGCTTCGACCTCGGCAGCTTTGCCGGTCTCGTGGCCTGCGGCGGGTTCTCCTATGGCGATGTGCTCGGCGCGGGCGAGGGCTGGGCGAAGTCGATCCTGTTCAACGCCCGGCTGCGCGATCAGTTCCAGGCCTTCTTCGCCCGGCCCGAGACCTTCGCGCTCGGGGTCTGCAATGGCTGTCAGATGTTCGCGGCGTTGAAGAGCTTGATTCCAGGCACCGACCACTGGCCGCGGTTCGTGCGCAACCGCAGTGAACAGTACGAATCCCGCTTCACGCTGGTGGAGGTGTTGCCTTCCCCGTCGGTGCTGCTTGCCGGCATGGACGGCGCCTGCCTGCCGATCGCGGTGGCGCACGGGGAAGGGCGCGCGGAATTCGCCAGTGCGCATGCGGCCGAAGCCTGCGCTGCGAGCGGTCTGGTCGCATTCCGCTATGTACGCCCCGACCGCCGTATCGCCACCACCTATCCGCACAACCCCAACGGCTCTCCGTTCGGCATTGCCGCGCTCGCGAGCGCTGATGGCCGGATCACGATCACGATGCCGCACCCGGAGCGCTCGACCCGGCGGGTGCAGAACTCGTGGAGCCCGCCCGGAGCCGGCGAATACACCGGCTGGATGCGCCTGTTCCGCAATGCGCGCCGGTTCGTCGGCTGAGGTTGCGCGCCCGCGGCCGGCTCAGGCGGTCGTATCCACCAGCGCGCTGTCGCCGTCCGCCCAGCGTTGCAGCAATTCGGCGAGGTGGGGCAGGTCGCGGCTCGGGATCTGTTCGACGACGGCACCCGTGGCGTCGGTGACCGTGGCGACGATCACGCCTGTCTCCGGTGTCACCCGCAGGGCGAGCGCATGGCCGATCGTTGCCAGGCGGGCATTGATGCGCTCGAGCGACTCGCCGATGGGCGCGGGGGCTCCCGGCGACGCCGCGGGCCGGGCCGCCGTCCCCGCTGCCGCGTCGCCGCGTCGCCGCCGCTGACCGCCGCCAGCGCTCGACCATCCCAGCCCCGCGCTCTCGGGCGCGCCCACCGTCGGGATCGAGTCACGCTCCGCGCTCATGGCTCAGGCTGCCGCAAATGAGGCGCGCCGCCTCAGCCCGGCGCCACGGGCGGCTGCGCGCGCACCTGCGGCCCGATCGCAGCCCAGGCGTCGCGGATCTCCCCGAGCAGGTTCAACACCTCGGTGAGTGCCGAAACGTCGTTGTTCGCGTTGGCAACGAGGAGCCGGCGCGCCATGTAATCGTAGAGATCGCTGAGGTTCTGCGCGAGCGCGCCGCCCTGGGCAAGATCGAGACTGCCGCGCAGCTCCCCGAGCAGTTTCACCGCGCTGTTCAGCAGCCCGGCCTTGCCCACGATCTGCCCCTGCTCGATGCAGGTGCGCGCGCTCTTCAAACGGCTGATGATGGCATCGAACAGCGTCAACACCAGTCCATGCGGGTCGGCCCCCGCCACGATGCCGTGGGCGTTGATGCTGCGATACGCGGCGACCTTGGCTTGTGGGGAGTAGAGGCTCATGGCTGATCTCGTGCCGACCGGATGCCACTGTAGCGGCGCGCCGTGCCGGTACTTGAGCCCCTGCTCAGCTCACCGAGCCGGTGCTCTTCGGCGCATTCGGCAGCGTGGCGAATGCCTGTGTCAGATAGGACGAGGTGCTCTGCAGCTGCGAGAGCAGCGCATTCAAAGCCGAGTACTGTTGTGTGAGGCTCGCCGACAGCGCGCTCATCTGCTGGGTGAGCTGCTGGCTCTGCTGGGTGAGCGCATTGTTCTGCTGTACCAGCGACTGACTGAGCGAGGCGATGGGGCCGGTGCTGCCGAGCTCGTTGTTCAGCACCGTGTTCAGCGTCGAGGCCACACCGCCCTTGCCGGTGAACAGATTGCTCACGGCACTGAAATCGGTGTTCAGGGCCGCCGACAGCTGCGCCGTATTGAGGCTCAGACTGCCGTCGCTATTGGTCGTAATGCCGATGCTGGCCAGCGTGTTGTAGGTGCCCGAGCCCGTGTCGACAACCGCAAAGAGCGCCGACTGGATCTGACTCTGCGCGTCGGTGAGCGCCGCATTGCCGAGCAGGGGGCCGGCGGTGTTCGTCGTCGCATCGTACCCGCCGAGCTGCGCAAGGCTCGACTGCAGCGTGTTATAGGCCTTGACGAACGCCTGAATATTGCTCTCGATCGTCGTCGTGTTGTCGGCAACGGAGAGGCTCGCCGGTGTCGAGGTCGTCGCCTGGAGATTGAGTGTGACGCCCGAGAGCGCCGTGGTCACGCTGTTGCTCGGACTGGTATAGGCAATGCCCGCAATGCTGAAGGCCGCATCCTGCGCCGCGGTTGCCTGGGTGTAATTGCTGCTGCCGCTGCCATAAGTGAGCGCGGACAGGCCCGTACCGCTGGTCTCCGCAATCGATATGGTGTTGGCCGCACCCGTGAGCGTGGAGGAGAGCACGAGGTGGGCGCCGCTCGTGCCGGTGACGACGCTTGCCTCGATGCCGGGGTTGCCGCTGGCGGAGTTGATGGCCGCGGCAATCCCGCCGAGCGTGTCGTTGCCGCTGCCAATGCTCACCGAAAAGCTGCTGCCGCCGAGGGTGAGCTGCAGCGTGCCGGTGCCGACGGCGGTGGAACTGCTGCTGTAGGCGGTGCTCGAGACGATCTGCTCGGCCGTGGCGAGCTGACTGATCGAGACGCTGTAGGTGCCGAGTGTCGCCGCCGAGCCGACTGCAGCGGTAAACGCCGTCGGGTTGCTGCTCGTTGCCGAGAGCGAGCCGAAGGCACTCGCGGTATCGAGACTCGAGAGCGAGGATTGAAAGGTCGAGAGTGCGCTTTTCAGCTGCCCGACGGCGGAGGTCTCGGTGGTCACCGCCTGGGTCTGCGAATTGATCAGCGATTCCTGCGGTGCCTGCGCGGCCGCCACCAGCTGCGCGACGAGCGAGGAGACATCGATGACCGAGCCGCCCGCGGCTCCGGCGCTGGAACTGCTTGCGATCGAGACGGGCGAGGTGGAGGACATGTCAGGAACTCCTGAAAACAACCGACGCACACATCAGCTGTGCGCGAACCCCACGCCCGCGGCCGTCACCCCAAATGCCCCCGGGGCGCAGGCCGCAAGGCCTCGCCCCGGGGTGCATCGGCTGTGTGTGCCGCTTCATTGAATCACGAGCCAGTCCTTACGGGAGCTTCTGCAGCAGCGTGAGGATGTTCTGCGGGATGGTGTTGGCCTGCGCCACCATGGCCGTGCTCGCCTGCTGCAGAATCTGCGCCTTGGAGAGGTTCGAGGTCGCCTGGGCGTAGTTCGTGTCGACGATCTGGCTCTTGGCGGCAGACAGGTTCTGCGAGTCCGTCTGCAGGCCCGTGACGGCCGCCTGGAAGCGATTCTGATAGGCGCCGAGTTCCGCCCCGCTTGTGGCGAGCTGCTGCAGCGCGTTGTCGATCGAGATCAGCGTCAGGTTCGAATTGTCCACAGTGTTGACGTTGAGGCCGCTCAAGTAGTTCGTTGTGGGATTGACTATTGTAGTCCCGTGAACGCCGGCGACGGATGTCGACGCGGTGCTGCTGAAGCTTGCTGAGAATGTGTCGCCACCGGTGACACCCGGCGTGTATGTTCCCGAGGTGATCGTGAAGCTCCCGCTGGACTTGGAGATCTCCAACTTAGTGCCGGCGGAATTCGCGCTCGCCGTGTATCCGGCGTCTTTGAAGGCCGTAACATTGTTTAGTCCGGTAGCCACGTTGCTTAGAGTGGTTGCGAGTGTGCTGCTCCAACTTATGCCGGTCGCAGTATACGTTGCGGTGCCTATTTGGAGTGCGTAAGAGCCCGTATTATGACCTGTAGCAGTACTTGTGCCTGCGGATTCGCTGGCTGCGCTGCTGGTTGCAGTATTCGTTGGGGCGGTCGCGCCGGTCGCATATGTTCCAATGACATCGGTGCTGTCGACGCCGAGGGCGCTCAGGGTGCCCGTGCCCGGGGTGACGCTGGTGCCGGTGGCATTGGTGGCGCTCGCCACCGAGAAGCTGACGACGCTGCCCGTGCCGGCGGCGGCGGTGCCATTGATCTGAATGCCCGTCCCAGCGCTGTTGACCGTGGCGGCAATGCCGCCGACGGAGCTGACCGCCTGGTTGATCGCCGCGGCGATGCTCTTCAGGTCAGTGGCCTTATTGCCGGTGAGCGAGATCGCATTGGTCGTGTAGGTGGTGCCGTTGACATCCACGTTCAGCGTTACCGAACTGCCGGAAACCGCGGTGCCGAGCCCGCCGGCAGCGCCCGTCGCGGCCAATCCGGTGGCGCTATAGCTTCCAGAGGTGCCTCCGACCGCATACTGGGTAGTTCCGGCGGCGGTCAGTACCGACGCTGTGCCCGTCGTAAGCGCTTGACCATTGTAGTAGTTCCCGATGGCATTAGTGCTGGCGCTGGCAATGGAACCGACCGTGATCGACTGACCTACGTTGGCTCCGACCTGGAAGGTTGCGCCCTGGAAGGTGCCGTCGAGCAGGTTCACGCCGTTGAACGAGGCGGTCTGGCTCACCTGATTGATGTCGGCGGCGAGCTGCTGGAACTGCTGGTTGAGGTCGGCGCGGTCCTGCGCGCTGTTCGTGGCGTTCAGCGACTGCACGGCGAGGCTGCGCATCGTCTGCAAGTCGTTGGTGATTTCCTGCAGCGAGCCCTGCGCGGTCTGCGTCAGCGAGACACCGTCATTGGCGTTGTTGATGGCGGTGTTCAGGCCGTTGATCTGCGAGGTCATGCCCTGGGCGATGGCATAACCGGCCGCGTTGTCCGCGGCGCTGTTGATCTGAAGGCCGGAGGACAGCTGCTGCAGGGCGGTGGTCAGCTGGCCGCCGGAGGTCGTCAGGCTGTTCTGCGCGATCAGCGCATCAATGTTCGTATTGAGGACGAGTGACATGGTCTGGTGCTCCTGGAAGCTCGGTCAGCCGTCGGACACCCGTCCGCCGCGCTGTTCGGCTCTGGCCATTGGGCCGCGTGCCGTTCAGGGACAGTTTCGGCCCCGGGGGCGGGAACTTGAGTGTCATGACTGCGGGATGGTGAAAGTGTGGATCGCGTCACGCGGCCGGACCCAGGGCGGCGAGCGCCTCGATCAGCGGGGCGAGATGGCGCTCGAACGGCCGCCAGCGACCGATCGAGCTCGCGTAGAGCGGACGCTTGACCTGGGTGCGGCTTGCGGTGAGGACGACCCGGCGCTGCTCGTGAAAGCGGGCGCAGCGCGCGTCCCAGTCGAGACCGAGGTGCGCCAGGATGCGGCGGGTTTCCGCCTCGAGGTCGGCGACGACCTGCTCGTAGCGCACCTCGAGCATGCGACCGGCGGGCAGGACGCTGCGCCAGTGTTCCATCAGGCCGTGGTAGCGGACGTACTGGCGGCCGAGCGTGCCGAGGTCATACGCGTATTCGTGCCCGGTCGCAAACAGCTGCGTGAAACAGGACCAGCAGACATCGATCGGCGTGCGGTTCATGTGGATGATCCGCGCCTGCGGCAGCATGAGCGGGATCAGTCCTGCAAACAGATAATTGCCCGGCATCTTGTCGACGAGAAACGTCGCGCCGGGGTGTGATTTCCAGGCCTGTTCGAGGTAGCGCTCGCCGAGGTCCCGCAGCTGGCGCAACCAAGCGGGGCGTTGCTCCGGCGGCGGTACGCCGGGCGGAACCGCGGCGAGCAGAGTGCCGATCAGAGGGAGCTCGCCCGCCCCGACGACCTCGGGGTGACTCGCCAGAATCTGCTCGATGAGCGTCGTGCCCGAGCGCGGCATGCCCATGACGAAGATCGGGATCTTGGCGTCGCGCACGAGAGCGGCCGCCCGGGGCGCCGGAGTCAGGTTCTCGTACACGGCGCGGGTCAATTGCGCGGTCACGGTGTCGACATACCGCTGTTCGCGCAGCTCATCGAAGGGCTGGCGGGCGAAATGCAGCCGGTTGCCCTCCGCATAGGCGGCAAAGGCGTCGTCGTACTGCTGGCGATCCTCGCAGATCTTGCCCATGGCGAAGTCGAGCAGAATGATCTCGCGGGCGAGCCGGCCGGCGCGGCCGCGATAGGCCGTCTCGACCTGTCCCACCCAGGCGCCGTCCCGCGCGCGCTGCTGCTCGGTCTTGAACGCCAGGGCCCGGGCATGGGTAGGGTCGAGCGCGAGCACGGCATCGAAGGCGCGCTCCGCGGCGGGTTCATCCCCCGTGTTGAGATCAATCAGCGCCTGGTTGACGAGGGTGTCCGGGTTGTTCGGCTTCAGGGCGCGCGCGCGCCGCAGGAGGGCGCGCGCCTCATCGAGGCGGTCGAGATTGAACAGCGCGAGCGCGAGGTTGTTGAGGACATCCGGGTGATCGCCGCCGAGGGTGAGGGAGAGTTCGAGCGGCGCCAGGGCCTCGGCGTAGCGCTCGCGCTCCACGAGCAGCGCGCCGAGATTGCCGAGTGCCCGGGCGTGCTTCGGGTCGAGCGCGATGGCACGTCGGAAGCAGCGCTCGGCGGCATCGAGATCGCCGTTCCGGCCATACAACGCGCCGAGGTTGGAATGCGTCTCGGCGCAGGCGGGGTCGTGATGAATCGAGACGGACCAGAACCGCTCCGCGTCCGCGAACAGGCCGAGCGCGAAGGCGGCCGCCGCGCCCACGTTCCACAGCCGGGCGTTGCCGGGCTCGCGCTGCAGGGCCGCGCTGGCCGCGTGCAACGCCTCCCGATATCGCCCCTCATCATAGAGGCGTGCCGCCGGCGCCGCCGGATCGAGGGGTTGTGGCGTGCGTGCCTGGGGGCCGCGGGCTTTGTGCCCGGCGCGGTGTTTCCCAGCTGGACGGGCGATGACAGGGCTACTCATGGGAGTCGAAGGTCCTTAGGGTCTGCGCAGGGTGTTGGAGTCATCGGTGCGGCCGGGAGAGTACGCCACCGTCAGCTCACGTACTTGAAGAGGGACAGTCCCTCCATCGAGGCATAGGAGGCCTGGGCGGCCTGCAGCGCAAGCTCCTCGGTCGAGAGTTGTGTGGTCGCGGCGGCGTAGTTCGTGTCGGCGAGCTGGGAGATCGCGGTCTGGTAGTCCGTCTGCTGCGACTGGGCGCTCGATTGCGCGGCGCTCACCGCGTTGATGCGGCCCCCGACCGAGGCCTGGACCAGATTGAAGTTATTGAGCGCGCCGGTGAGCTGCTCGCTGATGGTGTTGAGCTGCGTGGTGATCTGCGCCGAACTGAGCTGCGTGGAATTCAGGGTATCGATGGCGCTCGCAAGGGTCGAGAAGACGCTGGCGGTGCCGGCGGCGGCGACGGTGAACTGATCGCCGGTCGCCGGGACGCCGCTGAACGACAGCTGTATGCCCTTGAATCCGATCGTAAATGTTCCGTTGGAACTCGCCGCATAGGTGCCCGAGGCCACCGTCGCGCCCGTGGCATTCGTGACCTGATACTGCGTGGGGCTGGTGAACTCGATGGTGTACGTGCCCGGGCTCCAGGCGGACGGATTGGTGACCGTGCTCGAGCCGACCGCGGCCGTGCCGGTGTTGGTGGCAGCCGCCGTGGTGGTGAACGTACCGTTGCCCGCCGGAAGGTTCATGAAGACCGCGCTGCCGGTGTCACCGGCCGAGATGCTCTGATCGGGCGCGATCTGCACCTGATTGACTTCATTGGCGCCGGCATAGGTCACGGAAGTGCCGTTCTGGGTGAAGGGCTGCGTGCCGCTCGCATAGCCGGCGAACAGGTAGTTGCCCTGGCTGTCCTGGCTGTTGGCGGTGGCGACGAGCTGCTGCAGCTGCTGCTGCAGCTGGGTCGCGATGTCCTGGCGCTCCGTCGCGCTGAGCGAGCCATTGTTCGCCTGCTCGACCAGGCTGCTTGCGCTCTGCAGGATGTTCGTGGCGCTGGTGAGCGCCTGGGTTTCGAGCGTGAGGTTGCTGCTGGCGAGGTTGCCGTTGGTGACATATTGCTGCGAGGCGGACAGCTCCGTGTTGAGCTGGTTCACCTGGGTCATGCCCACCGGATTGTCGGCGGCGGTCTGCAGGGTGATGCCGGTCGACAGCTGCGTCTGCGTCTGCGACAGCGCCTGCTCCAGCGCATTCATCTGGTTGACGGCATCGTTCTGAAAAGACAGGGTGGAGATGGTCACGGTGCTATCCCATCGCGGTGATGAGGGAATCGAACATCTGATGCGAGGCGGAGATGATCTGCGCCATCGCCTGATAGGCCTGCTGGTAGCTCAGCACATTGGCGGCTTCCTGGTCGAGATTGACGCCATCGGCGTTGCTGAGCGCGGTGGTCGCAGCCTGATTGACGGTCTGCTGGGCACTGGCGTTGTTCTGCGCCTGCTGGGTGAGCACGCCGATCCGGCTCACGAGGTTGTTGGCCGCGCCGCTCACCGAGGTCGTGCCGCCATCGAGCGCGAGCGAGGACAGCCCCGAGATCATCGCGAGAATGTTGCTGTTGTCGCCGGTGTTCGCGCCGCTGTTCGGACTCACCGTGAAGGCATCGCCCGCCGCCGGCGTGCCGGTGAGGGTGAGCTGCTCGCCGGCGAAGGTGATGGGCGTTCCGCTGGTGTAGGTGCCGGTGGCGACCGTCCCCCCGGCGGCGTTCGTGACCGTGTATTGACTGGCGCTGCTGAAGGTCACCGTATAAGTGCCGGCCGTATAGGTGGCCGGATTGGTGACCCCGGCACTGCCGATCTGACCGGTGCCGGTATTGGTGCTGGCGGCGCTCGCCTGCACCAGGGCGGCGGCTGCGACCTGCGACGGATCGGTGAGCTGCATCGAAAGGCCCGCGGTCGCGGCCGCCGTAGGCTGGATGAGGAAGCTGTCGTTGGCGCTCGGCGTGCCGCTGATGACGATGGACAGGCCCACGGCCTGGAAGGGATTGGCACTGGTGCCGGCGCCGCTCAGGGCGACGGCCTGGCCGGTGCTCGCATTGGTGAGCTGCCAGGCGCCGCCGGAGTACTGCAGCACGTAATTGCTCGCGGTGAGCGCACTCAGCGAGGTGCGGGTCGCACTCACCGTGGCGCTGCCCGAATTGCCGGCACTCGGCAGGACCTGCACGCCGCCCACCGTGAACATCGGTTGTCCGGCCGTGCCATTGGCGGTCATGCCGGCCTGCTGCTGCTGGTTGACGAGCGTCGCGATGGCGACGCTGATCTGACCGAGCTGGTTCTGCGTCGGATCGAGGATCTGGCTGCGCGCGCTCAGCAGCCCACCCAGCTCCCCGCCGGTCATCTGATTGGTGAGGTCGGTCACGCCGTTGGCAGTCTGCATTCCGACGTCGAGCTGACTGGGATCGTAGGTGCCCGGGATGGTGGTGAGCGTGGCGGCGGTGCTGCCCGAGACCAGCGCCTGACCGCTGCCGATGAACACATCGACCGCGCCTGTGCTCTGCGTCACGGTCTGCACCGACACATAGGTGCTCAGCTGGTTGATGAGGTTGTCGAGCTGATCGAGCAGCTGAGTCGGGGTCTTGCCGCTCGCCGCGTCGGCGCCGATCTGCTGATTGAGACCGGCGATATTGTTCGCGAGGGTATTGATCTGCGTGACATCGGTGCTGACCTGGGCCTCGAGCTGGGTGCCGTATTGGTCGATCTGCGAGTTGTAGGACTGCAGCTGCTGGGCGAGCGCCTGGCCCTGACTCAGCAGTCCCTGGCGTGCGGCGGTCGAGGTGGGCGAGGTGGACACCGACTGCAGCGCGTTGACGAAGCTCTGCAGGCTCGCCGAGAGGCCCGTGCTCGAGGCGCTCAGCATGTTGTCGATCTGCGCCGCCTGGGTGGCGAGCGTGTTGTAGCTGGAGTAGCTCGATTGCGAGGTATTCGCCTGCTCGGCCAACTGAGCGTTGTAGGCGCGGGTGATGCTCGCCACATCGACACCGCCGCCGACGTAGCCCGAGCCCATGAACTGTCCGGGCGCCTCGGTGAGATTGGCCGTCTCGGCGCTATAGCCGGGCGTCTCGACGTTGGCGATGTTATTGCTGGTGACGTCGAGCGCCTGCTGAAAGGCGAGCAGGCCGGAGACGCTGGTGGCGAGCAAGTCTGCCATGGTGGTGCGGCCTTCAGAGCGTACGGCTCAAGGGGGCTATCGGCCGGGCGGCGGCGAGCTTGAGCGGCTCGGCGCCGAGGACCTGCTGCACGGTCGCGGCCACCGCGGTGAGCTTGCCGGCATAGTTCGGATCGGTGGCGTAGCCGCCGCGCGCGAGCGCCGTGGCGAATGCGGCCACGTTATTGCCAGTATCGAGCGCGGCGCTGTAGCGCGGATCGCCGCTGAGGAGCGTGGCGTAGTCCTGAAAGCACCGCCCGCAGCTGTCGTAGGCGCGGAACTTCGCCTCGGTCGTGGTCGGGGTTGCGTGGATGTATTCCCGGGTCGGATCGGTGACACTCGGGCCCGCCCAGTCGGCGCCGGCCTTGATGCCGAACAGATTGTTGCTGCTCGCGCCGGCGGAGGTCTGCGGGATGCTGCGGCCCCAGTCGGTTTCGAGCGCGGCCTGCGCGACGAGCGCGACCGGGGTCACCCCGAGCTTGCGCGCCGTCTGCTCGGCGTCCGGCCAGATGGAGCGGGCGAAGGCGCTCTGCTGCGCCGGGGTGACCGGTGGCGTGCCCGCGGCCGCGCTGCTCGCGCTCGCGCGGGTTGCCGCCACGGCGGTGCTGGCCTGCGGCGCGTGCGCGCCGCCCGATTCGCGGCGCAGCTGCTGCACCAGCATCTCGGCCAGCCCGAAGGTGTGCTCCTTGCTCAGCTGAATGGACAGCTGCTGGTCGTACATGTCCTGGTACATGCGCGTTGCGCTCGAGCCGAGCAGCGGATCCTTGAAGTTCGCATCCTGCATGCTCTTGATCATCATATTGATGAACAGACTCTCGAACTGCTGCGCCGCGGCGCGCAGCGCCTTCGGGTTGTGGGTGGCAAGCTCATCGCGCAGCTCTGCCACCGAGCCGGAAGTGGCGGCGGCAGTTGGATCGACGAGCGGTGTGGCGAGCGGCAGCGTCATATCACGATCAGCTGCGCGCGCAGCGCGCCGGCCTCCTTCAGCGCTTCGAGGATCGCCACGAGATCGTCGGGCGTCGCGCCGACCGCGTTCACCGCACGCACGATGGCGTCGAGGTTCACACCGGCCGGGAACAGGAACATGTGCGCCTTTTCCTGCCGCACCTGCACGCTGCTGTGCGGCACGACGACGGTTTTTCCGCCCGTGCTGAACGGGTTCGGCTGGCTCACCGTGTAGTGCTCGGTGATGGTCACCGACAGCGAGCCGGTCGATACGGCCGCCGGCATCACCCGCACGCCGGAGCTGATGACGACCGTGCCCGTGCGCGAGTTGATGATCACGCGCGCCGGCGGCGTGCCCGGCTTGACGTGCAGATCCTCGAGCGCGGCGACGTAGGCCGTGCGCTGGCTCGGGTTCATTGGTGCGCGCACCCGCACCGACACCGCATCGAGCGCCTCGGCGGTACCGGCGCCGAAGGTGTTGTTGATGACATCGGTCAGGCGCGTCGCCGTCGTGAAGCTCGGGGTATCGAGATTGAGTGTCACGTACGGCAGGCTGTCGAAGTTCGTCGGCACCGAGCGCTCGACCGTGGCGCCATTCGGAATCGAACCGCTGCTCGGAATGTTCACCGTCACGCTCGACCCATCGGCCCCCTGCGCCGAGAAGCCGTTGACGAGCACGCTGCCCTGGGCCATGGCGTAGATCTGCCCGTCGGCGCCGCGCAGCGGCGTCATGATGAGGCTGCCGCCGCGCAGACTGGTCGCGTTGCCGATCGAGGACACTGTCACATTGATCGTCTGCCCGGGCTGGGCGAACGGCGGCAGCGTGGCATGCACGGTCACCGCGGCGACGTTCTTCAGCTGCGGGTTGGCATTGCTCGGCACCTGGATCCCGAACCTCGCCAGCATATTCTCGATGCTGAGCACGGTGAATGGGGTCTGCGTGGTCTGGTCGCCGGTCCCGTCCAGGCCCACCACCAGGCCGTAGCCGAGCAGATGATTGCCGCGCACGCCGGCCACCGTCGCCAGGTTGCGCACCGTCTCGGCCCGGGCCAGGCCGCAGCCGGCCGTGACGATCAGGGCGCCGCACAGCAGGCAGATCCGCGCCAGCGCCGCAAGATTCGCTCGTCCCTTGTGATTCAGTGTGCTCACGAGTGCTCCGGCTCAAAAGGGCAGCCACGGGAGGTTGAAGAAGCGCGACAGCAGGCCCGGACTGTTGGCGTCGTTCAAGGCGCCGGTCTGGCCGTAGGCGATGCGCGCATCGGCGACCTGTTGCGAGGAAATCGTGTTCTCCGGGGAGATGTCGATCGGCCGAATGACGCCCTCGAGGCGGATATATTCGTTGGCCTGATTGATTCGCGTCAGAGTCTGGCCGCGGACCAAAAGGTTGCCATTGGGCAGCCGCTTGATGACGGTGACCTGGATGGCGCCCACCAGGCTGTCGCTTTGCTGGCTGCCTCCGGAGCCGGCGAACGTGTTGCCGTTGTCGATATTGCCGCTCAGGATCGACGCGCCGTGGATGGTCATCGGAATGCCGAACAGCGACGGCGCGGACAGCGAATCCTTGGTGGTCTTCGCCGTGTCGGTCTGCGAGCTGTTCTGCGCGGCGGTGGAGACATCGAGCAATACGGTGACGGTGTCGCCGACATTGGTCGCGGTCGGGTTCGCGAACCAGCCCTGATCGTAGCCAGCGTGGAAAATGGCGCCGTTCGGCGCCGGCTGCGGCAGATTCGGCATGGCGAACGCCGGGCCGTGCCGCGCGGCCGGGCCGCTGGCGCAGGCGCCGAGCAGCGCGCTGGCGGCGGCCACCGTCAGGATGCGCACGACGACGAGGACTCGGGAATTCACGCTGTGCCTCACATGTTCTGGGTGGCGTACTGCAGCATCGACGAGACGGTCTCGATGGCCTTGGAGTTCATCTCGTAGGCGCGCTGGGTCTGAATCATGTCGACCAGGGATTGCACGACATTCACGTTCGAGGACTCGAGCTCGCCCTGGCCGACCGTGCCGAGTCCGTCGGAGCCCGGTGACCCGGCTTGGGGCGAACCGCTCGCCGCGGACTGCAGCAGCAGGTTGTTCCCCTCGGGCTGCAAACCGGTGGGATTGATGAAGTTCGCCAGCTGAATCTGTCCGATCTGGGTGGTCGTCGTCTGGCCTGGCAGCACGACGCTCACGGTGCCATCGGTGCCGATGCTGACGCTCTGCGCGCCCTGCGGGATGGTGATGGCGGGCTGTACGGTGTAGCCGTCGGCGGTGACGAGCTGTCCCTGTGCATTGACCTGGAAGCTGCCGTCGCGGGTGTAGGCGATCGTGCCGTCCGGCATCAGTATCTGAAAGAAGCCCTGACCCTGAATGGCCAGATCGAGCGGGTTGCCCGTCTCCTGGATACTTCCCTGGCTGTAGTTTTTCTCGGTGGCGACCAGGCGCACACCGGTCCCGATCGACAGGCCGGACGGGGACTGGGTGGTCTGTGTGGTGTCGGCGCCCACCTGGCCGAGGTTCTGATACAGGAGATCCTCGAAAACACCGCGGTCCGATTTGTAGCCGGTGGTGTCCACGTTGGCCAGATTGTTCGCGATGATCGCCATCTCGGTGTTCTGGGCGTCCAGGCCGGTCTTGGCGGCCCATAATGCTGCGTCCATAGGAATATCCTCGTATTAAGACATCAATTAACCGGGCTGAAGAAGCTGTCCCGAGGCGGCGGCGTTCGTGTCGGTGCTTTTCATCACCTTCACCTGCAACTGGAAGTCGCGGGCCAGGTCGATCATGTTCACCATGGCTCCCGCAATGTTCACGTTGCTCGACTCCAGCACGCCGGAGGCGAGGTGCACGCTGGCGTCGGCCGGTGCCTTGACGCCTTTGGCCAGCGTGAACAGGTCGTCGGATGCCGGCGTCAGGCTGTCCGGTGGGGGATTGACCAGCTTGATGCGCCCGATCGTCACCAAAGTGTCGGGGCCCTGGCCGGACGGGACCGCCGACACGGTGCCGTCGGAGCCGATGCGCACCGAGGCGCTCGGCGGAATGCTGATCGGTCCGTTGGTTCCGAGCACCAGCTGTCCGGTGCTGGTGACCAGCATGCCGTCCGCTTGGATATGCAGATCGCCGTTGCGCGTATAGGCTTCCTGACCATTGGGACCCTGCACGGCGATGAAGCCCCGTCCCTGGACCGCCACGTCGAGCGGTCGTCCGGTGGTGATCATGGAGCCGGGCGTTTCATCCCATCCGGTCGTCGACTCGGTCGCGTAGACGCGCGAGGCGTAACCGCTGCCCTGTACCGCCTGGCTCTGGAACGCCGCCATCTCCGCCTTGAAGCCGACGGTGTCGACATTGGCGAGATTGAAGTTGTTCACCGCCTGAGCCTCGAGCAGCTCCTTGGCGCCGCTCATGGCCACGTACAGGGAGTTGTCCACGATTACGCCCTCAGGACCGCCTGAATGGCCTGGCTCTGGGTGCTGATCATCTGGGCGTTGGCCTGGAAGTTCTGCTGCGCATTGATCATGTCGACCAGCTGCGTCGTGATGTCCACATTGGACTGCTCCAGGGCGCCGGACTGGACGGTGCCGAAGCCGGAGCCGCCGGCCACGCCGTTCACCGGCGAGCCGGACGCGTAGGTCTGCTGCCACTGGGTATTGCCGGTTTGCTGCAGGCCCTGGGGGTTGGCGAAATTCGCCAGCGCGATCTGCCCCAGCGTCGAGGTCTGGCCGTTGGTGAACGCGGCCTGGACGACGCCGGTGGAGCTGATGTTGATTCCGGTCAGGCTGCCGGTGGTGTAACCGTTCTGGGATTCCGAGTCGACGCCGAACGAGCTGCCATATTGGGTGGAGCTGCCGAGATTGAAACTGATGTTCATGGGAGCGGCGCCGGTGGACGGCGTATAGGAGCCGAAGCTCACCTGACCGTTGGCGGGCGAAATCAAGGCTCCCGAGCTCGAATATGTCAGCGTCTGCGGCGACCCGACCGAGGTGCCGTCGATGTACAACTGGGCGTTCCAGGTGTTCGCGGTCGCGCCGTGGATAAAGTACAGCTGGGCGGTATGGGCGGCGCCCAGGGAGTCGTACACCGTCAAGGACGTCGTGTCGTTGTAGCTGTTCGAGTTGGTGGGCGAGAACGTCTGGGGCGGTGCCGTCGCGTTCGCCGGCAGATTGAGGGTCATGGTCGCCGTGGTGGTGGCTCGAGGCGCGACTTCGGCCGTGGACAGCTGCAGGTTGGACAGGCCGCCGGTATTGAACCCGCCGTTGCTCAGCGGCTGGTAGCCCTGGACGAGCTCGCCGCTGGAGGTGACCAGATCGCCGTTCTGGTCGACCTGGAAGGCGCCGTTACGGGTGTAGCTCAGGGCGCCGTTGTTGCTGACGATGAAGAAGCCGTTGCCGCTCAGGGCGAGGTCGAGGTTGTCGGAGGTGGTATTGATGTTTCCCTGGGAGAACTGCTGAGCGATCGCGGCGGTCTGAACGCCGTTGCCGACCTGGGTCTGCGACAGGCCCTGCTGGGTCTGGGCGAACAGACTGGAGAATTCGGCGGTCGATTCCTTGAAGCCCGTGGTGTCCACGTTGGCGATATTGTTCGCAATGGTGTTCAGGTCGGTATTGGCGGCGTTGATCCCGGAGAGGGCGAGGTCGAGCGACATGGAGGACTCCTTTAAAAGACCTGACTGACGGAGCTGAGCGGAATCGATCCGCCGTTGGTGTTCAGGGTGAGGCTGTTGCTGCTCGGATCGAGCGTCACGCTGTTGACCGTGTAGGCGAGCTGCGGCGTGAGCGAGCTCTGGGCGCCGTTGCCGTTCGCCGTGACGGAGAACTGGTAGGTCCCCGGCGGCGCGCTGCCGCCGGAGGCGGTCGCGCCGCTCCAGGTGAACGGGGTCAAGCCGGCCTGAGGGGCAACGGCGAACTGGTCCACGGGTGTGCCGTTGGCATCGCTGACCTGAACGGTGAGGGCGGTGGTGCCGGTGGGCGGGGTGACCGCGCCGGTGATCGAGCCGTTGGCGCTGAGGGCGGCGGACGTGCCGGAGGCGAGCACCGTCTGACCGATGAGGCTGGTGCCGCCGACCAGCTGGTTCGAGGACATGGAGTTCGCCAGGTTGGTCATCGAGGTCGACATGCCGTCCATGTCGCTCACTTCGCTGAGCGCGGAGATCTCGTTGATGAACTGGCTGGGGTTGGTCGGCTGGGTGGGATCCTCGTTGGTCATCTGTGTGACGAGCAACTTCAGGAAGTCGCTCTGGCTGAGCGAGAGGGGATTGCCGCTGCTGCTGGCGGTGCCGGCGCTGCCGGCGCTGCCGCTGCCGCTATTGGTTGCAGCGGCGGCGGCGGTCTGGGCGGCGTAGGCGCCAATGGAGGTCACTGACATGGGGTGCGTCCGGTAGTTTTAGGAAAGTGGAGTGTCAGGCGAGCTTGAGGGTGTCGAGCATCAGAGTCTTGGAAGTATTCAGGACCTGAGCGTCATTCTGATAGGACCGCGAGGCGGAAATCATGTCGGCCATTTGCGTGACGATGTTGACGTTCGAGGAGAACACGTAACCTTGCGCGTTGGCCATCGGATTGCCGGGTTCATAGCGGGCGGTTCCGGGGGCGGTGTCCTCGACGATCCCGCGCACGGCGACCGATGCGTCGGCGGCCTGCTGGGTGGGGGACTCCTCGCCGGAGACGGCCGCCTGGACCGCCTGGAATACCGGGTAGCGCGCCTTGTAGGCGCTGGCGGCGCTGCTGCTGACGCTGTCGGCGTTGGCGAGATTGCTCGCCACGGTGTCCAGGCGAACCGATTCGGCGGACATGCCGGAGCCGGAGATATTGAAGATGTTGAAGAATCCCATGGCGAGCCTGCTGTGGCGTTCGGGGTGGGGTTACTGGCCGGTGATCGCGGTGGTGAGCTGTTTGAACCGCATCTGCAGGAAAGTGAGCGCGGCCTGATAGCGCACGGTGTTCTGCGCGAATTTGGCTTCCTCCATCTGCGAGCTGACGGTGTTGCCGTCGAGGGAGGGTGCCAGCGGAATGCGATACTCGAGGAACTGGGCGGTCGAGAGTTGTCCGGGGCTGCTCGCGGCGGTGACGTCGCGTGGACTGGTGGTCAGCAGCGGCAACCTGCCGCCGGGCGTGGCGCTGGAATTGGCGCCGCCCGGCGGGTCGAGCGCAGCGAGCGCGGCGCGGAAGTTGACGTCGCGCGCCTGATAGCCCGGCGTGTCGGCGTTGGCCAGGTTGGCCGCGAGGACCTGGGCGCGCTGCGCGAATACCTGTAGGGCATCGGGTTGCACACCGAGATACGCGTTGAGGTTGAGGGGCATGTCGGAAATCCGGCGGTCGTTGCACGTGGCGGATATGCAGCAAGAGGCGTGCCAACGTGGGAATCGGATGTTTTAACGGCGGTGGGGGTCGGATCAGGCGGGGCGCGCATGACGGGCGTCACATCCGGGCGGCAATGGCTTGCCGGGGCGGCGGCGGCTGGTGTCGGCATATTGGGGGGGCGATGGTCGCCGGGCGAAGGGGCGACTGTGACGTGCAAGAGAATGAGGAGACGCCACTTGGCCCAGGGTTTGCATCCTTCCCGGGCATGAATACCAAAGCGTCAGTAAACCGTCATTCCGGGGTCGTCGCCGCGCTGCTGGCCGTGGCGTGTCTGGCGGGCGCGGGCGGTGCTGCGGCCACCATCGAGCCGCTCGCAACCATCCGACACACCGCCGAAGGCTTCATCGAGGCGCAAATGCCTCCGGGACAGGCCGGCATCGTGGTTAGGGCCGAGCGACTCGACCCGCGTCTGCGGCTGGCGCGCTGTGCGGGTCCGTTGTCAGCGTCCTTGCTTTCCGGTGCGCAGCTGCAGGCGAACGATTCGGTCGCGGTGCGGTGCCGCAATGGGGCGCGCTGGACGATCTACGTGCCGGTGAGCGTTCAATCGCGTATCCGGATCTGGGCCTTGCGTAAACCGGAGCCGCAGGGCGCACGGTTGCGGGTCTCGGACCTCGCGCCCGTGACCCGCCTGGTGTCGGGCATGGTGGCCGGATACGTGACGAATCTGGCGGTGCTTGCGCATTGCACGCTGCGCGAGCCCCTGCCGGCCGGTGCGCTGCTGCAGGACAACGATCTGCTGGCGGATTTCATGGTGCGTCACGGCGAAGCGGTGACGTTGATCGCCTCGATCGACGGAATTCGGGTGCGCACCAGTGGCATTGCACTGCAGGATGGGCGCTACGGCGCGCTCATTCGGGTACAAAACCGCGCCTCGCAAAAAGTCGTCGAGGGCACGGTGGGCAACGGTCGGGTGGTATACGTGACCCCCTAAAGTTTCGCTGATACGGGCCGATACCTCGTCAAAGGTGCTCCGGGAGCGCGGTGATGTCGAGCAATATCAATGGGTTGAATGGGGCTTTGCCGCCGGTCGGCGTCGGCGGCGGTACAAGCCGCACGTCCGCGACGGCCGGTGAGAGCGCTGTCGCGGCCGCTTCCTCCGCAGGCTCAACCCCGGCGGAGGTCCAAATCACGGATTCGGCAAATCTTCTGGCGAGTGTGGCCCAGCAGCTGCGGAGCCTTCCCGCCGTCAACGAGGCTCGGGTGGCCCAATTGCGCACGGCCGTCGACAACGGTAGCTACACCGTGCGGCCCGAGGAAGTCGCGACGAACCTGATGCAGTTCGAGCAATCGCTCGCGCAGCTTGCCGCAGGCTGATCCATGGACCCCGGTGTTTGCCGCGAGCATCTGACCGAATTGTTTCGCGACGAGTCGGCGTTGCTCGTGGAGCTCGAGGAGCTCCTGAGCCTCGAGGCGCGCATCCTCGAGCACTCGGACATCCAGAAAATCGAACAGACGACCCGTAACCGCCAGGAGCGCATGGGCGCGCTGGCCCGTCTGGAGGCGCAGCGCCGCTCGCTGTGCGCCCTGCATGGTTTCGCCGCCGACCGGGCCGGCCTCACCGCGCTGATGGCGTGGTGCGATCCGGGCGGTCGGCTTACCGAGCAGCTGCGCGCGTGCGCGGATCGTGCGGTCCGCTGCCGCGCGCTGAACGACCACAACGGCGTGCTGGTCGCGGCCCGGCTGAAGCGTATCGAGAGCATGCTCGGGGCGCTTACGGCCCGGCCGATCCGAGCCGACACCTATGGCCCGCGCGGCGGGGTGACCGCGGGCATTCGCCCCGGTAGAGCGCTCGGCGCGGCCTGAGGCGGCGCGCCGGAGCGAGTCCGCCGGCCACTGTGCCGGGGACGGCGGTCGGGCGCTGCCGCGCTCCCGCCGAGGGTCCTGCCGGGCGGCGTGCTCAGCGCGCCCCCCAGCGCCCGGCCGAGCCTCACCCCGACCCGAGCAGAAAAGTATGAGGCGAGCGGTCCTCTATCCCAGCGCCTCGCGCAGCGCGGCGATTTCCTGGGCGGATTCGGCCAGCAGTGTCCGACAGGCCGGCTCGTCAAGTTGTAATCGCTGCAGAGGCTTGGCCGCGCCGATGCGCTCGGCCAGCGCCGAGCTATCGTCGCAATCGGCGAGCAGCGTGCCCGCGAGCAACGCATCGGCCAGCGCCGGCGCGCCGCGCGCATCGCGCTGGTAGTTTTCCGATTCCTGCACGGCCTGGACGATCTCCTCGGCCATGCCCCAGTTCTCGAGCAGCGCCGCGGCGATGCTCAGGTGCCAGGCGCTTTCGATCGCCTGGTATGCGGCGGCGTCATGAAACAGCGAACGGTGGCGGCTGGCACGCGTCAGAATGTAGAGCTTGCCGACACCCTGGAGAAGGCCGGCCAGCAGCGCCGTGTCCGCCATCGTGGTGGTCAGTCGCCGGGCGATGACGAAGCTCAGGCTCGCGACGTTGACACCGCGCCGCCACAAATCGCCGAGCTGCGCCTCCAGTCCACGCAGAGCGGGCGCGGCCTGCAACTGGCGCAGCGCAAAGGCGATGGTCGCGGAGCGCACGGTGTCCAGTCCGACGCGGGCCATCGCGGCACGCAGATCCGCGACCCGCGGTCCGCAAGGGTTGAGCGCCGCCGAGTTGGCCATGCGGACCAGTTGCGTCGCCAGTACCGGCTCGCTGCCGACCACCCGTAGGATCCGCCCGAGATCGGCCGCCGGATCGCTCAGTACCCGCTGCACGCGCAGGACGATGTGCGGAAACCCGGGGAGCTCCACTTTGCCGTCGGAGAGCTCGGCGGCGAGCTCGCGCACGAATCCGAAGGCGATGTCCTGGTCCGGCGCGCCGGGAGCGGCGCGGCTGCTGAGGCTGTCGGCGTCGAGTTGCGATCGCATCGGCGGAGGTCGCTCTTGTGGCAGGACTCAGACGCCGAGCGCCTCGCGCAGAGCGTCGATCTCGCGCTGCGATTCGTCGATCAATTTCTGATAGCCGGCCGCGTCGATCTGCAGGCGCCGGCATGCGGCGACGTCGTGCATGTTCAGCTCCAGCGTGTCGCGATGATCCTTGAAGGCGCTGAGCAGCTGGCTCACGGTCAGCACGTCGGTGAGGTCGGGTGGGCCGGCGTGCTTGCGTTCGAGATCCTCGTAGTTGCTGACGGCCGTGACGATCTCCTCGGCCATATCCCAGTTCTCGAGCAGCGCCTGGGCGATGGGCGTGTGCCAGTCGCGCACGATGGCGCTGTAGGCGCCCCGGTCCGCGAGCAGACGCGGATGGCGCGAGGCGCGCGTCAGGATGTAGAGGTGACCGATGCCGTGCAGCAGGCCGGCGAGCATCGCGGTGTCCGGATTGACGCGGCTGAAGCGCTTGGCCACCACGTACGACATGGCGGCGACCGCGGCGCTGGTTTGCCACAGATCATCGAGCGGCTGCTCGAGGCCCTTCAGAGCGTCGCTCTTTTTCAGCTGCGACATCGCGAAGGCGATTGCGGCGCTGCGCACCATGTTGAATCCGAGGCGGGCGATCGCCGTGCGCAGCTCGGTGATCGGGCGGCCGCTGTAGTTTATGGCGGCGGAGTTGGCGATCTGCAGCAGCCGGGCCGCCAGCATCGGCTCGGAGCCGACCACGCGCACCACCTTCTCCTGCGACACCTCTTCGTCCGAGAGCGCCTGGCGCACGCGCAGGGCGATGTCCGGGAAGCTCGGCAGATCGACCTTACCGCCGGACAGCTCGGCGGCGAGCGTCTCGACGAAGGCAAAGGCCTCGGTATTGCCGCCCTGGGCGGCGATGGGAATTTCCTGTGCGGGGCTGCTCATGGTCTGGATCCTTTCATACCCTGTGCTTATCGGCGGCCGCCGCACAGACTTGATACCGCCGGATGCGAATCCCCGCCCGTTCAGCCCGGCTCCCCGGCGTTTGCGCTCGGCCGCGTCCGAGCGAGATCGGTTGCTTCGGCGAGCGCGCGCGCCTTGGGGGCGATCTGATCGAGGGGTAGAACGTACTGGGCCGCACCCAGCGCCACCGCCTCCCCGGGCATGCCCCACACGACGCTGCTGGCTTGATCCTGGGCGATCGTGCGGTTGCCCGCATCGAGCATCTCCTTCAGGCCGCGCGCGCCATCTTTGCCCATCCCGGTCAGCAGAACGCCGATGGCATTGCCGCCGCCGTTGCGGGCGACGGAGCGAAACAATACGTCGACAGAGGGCTTGTGCCGATTGACGGGCTCACCGTCGTCGAGCCGGCAGACATAGCGCGTCCCATCGCGCACCACCAGTAGATGCCGGTCGCCCGGGGCGATGTAGACGTGGCCGGCGAGAATGTGCTGTCCGTCCTCGGCCTCGCACACCGACACGGAGCAATGGTCATTCAGGCGGCGCGCAAACGGGCTGCTGAATGTCTTGGGGATGTGCTGGGCGATGACCACGCCGGGACTGTCCGGCGGCAGGCGCGTGAGCACCTGCCTGATCGCCTCGGTGCCGCCGGTCGAGGCGCCGATCGCGATGATGCGCTCGGTGGTGCGCAGCGGCTGCGAGCCGGCAGGGCGAGACCGCACCGCCTCGGCGCTGTGGGCCGGTGCGGGCGCACCGGGCACGAGGCTCGGGTCGAGCGCCTGCACGCTGGCACAGGCGGCGGTGCGGATTTTCTCGATCAGCTCGTCGCGGTAATCGGTGAACGTCACGGCGAGATCGAGCTTGGGCTTGGACAGGTAGTCGACGGCGCCCAGGGCCAGAGCATCTAGCGTCACATCCGCGCCGCGCTCGGTCAGCGAGGAGACCATCACCACCGCCATGGGCCGCAGGCGCATGAGGTTGCGCAGGAACGTGATGCCATCCATGCGGGGCATTTCCACATCGAGCGTGAGCACGTCGGGATTGAGCTGTTTGATCTTCTCGCGCGCGGCGTGGGCGTCGGCCGCGGCGCCAACCACTTCGATGTCCGCGGCCGCGCTCAGCATCTCGGTCAGCAACCTGCGCACCAGCGCGGAGTCGTCGACGATCAGTACGCGAATACGCGCGTGGCGGTCCGGGGTTGTCGGCCGTCGTGGGGGGGAGGTCTTGGCCGGGCCGCTCATGTGAACAGCTCCACCTCGCCGCCCGGGGTGTGCCGCCCGAGGCTCTCGAGGTACAGCTGCTCGTGGCGGCTGATGATGCGATTTTCCACGGGCCGCAGCCTGCGCAGACGTGCCCGTCCGCTGGTCGGGAAATAGAGCACTTTGCGCGGCCGAGTCCCGCCGAGATCCTCGGCGGCGACCGGATACCCTTCGATGCGCATGTAATCGCGTATGAATCTGATGTTCCGTTCCCCAACGTCGGACATGCCGGCGAGAATCCGTCCGCCGCCGAAGAGCTTGATCTCCAGCCGCTCCCGTACCGCGCCGAGTTTCAGCAGGTCGTTGATCAGGCTCTCCATGGCGTACGAGCCATAGCGGGTCGCGAGTCCGACGGCCGGATCCAGCCACTCGTCCGAGCCGCCGGCGGCATCTTCCGGCAGCATGAAGTGATTCATGCCGCCGACACCGTGCTGCGGGTCGCGTACACAGGCCGAGATGCACGAACCGAGCACGGTACTGATCAGTTCCTCGGCGCGCGTGATGTAGTACTCGCCCGGCAGGATCTTCACGGACCAGCCATGCTCGCGGTCCCAATGCCGCTCGAAGTGCTCGAATCCCGGCAGCGCCGGCCCGGGATCGGGCCGCGCCGCGGGATCAGACCCGCCGATAGATCGACTTGCCGATGAGCGCATAGCTTTCGCTGACCTTGAATAGACTCTCGGAATGACCGAGGAAGAGCAGGTCGCCCGGACGCTGCAGTCGGGCGATGCGCGCGAACAGGTCGCGTTGCGTATCCCGGTCGAAATAGATCACCACGTTGCGGCAGAAGACCGCGTCCAATGGTCCTTTCATCGGCAGCGCGCGCATGAGATTGAGCTGCTTGAAGCTCACCAGAGCGGCCACTTCGGGCGCGATGCGCCGGCTCACGGCGCCGCTGCCCGCGCGGTGCTCGCTGAAGAACCGCTGCAGGCGCGACGGCGACAAGCTTTGGATGCGCTCCGGCGGATACAGTCCCAGGCGGGCGCGCTCGAGCATCTCGGAATCCAAATCGGTCGCCAGGATGCGCACGTCCCAGTGCGTCGGATCGGCCAGCGCCTCCAGCACCGTCATGGCGATCGAATACGCTTCCTCGCCGCTCGAGCAGGCCGCCGACCAGATGCGCAGGCGGCGCGTGCCGCCGCGGGCGGCGAGCGGCAGCAGCCAATCATCGCGCAGGTATTGAAAGTGATGCGGCTCGCGGAAGAACGCCGTCAGGTTGGTCGTGATGGCGTTGCACAGCTCGGTGATCTCGCGCTCGTCGTGCCCGAGCCGCTCGCGGTACTCGGCAAAGCTGCGCAATCGCAGGGCGCGCAGCCGCCGGGTCAGGCGGCTGTACACCAGTTCGCGCTTGTGCTCGCCGAGGTTGATGCCGGTGAGCGATTTGACCAGCGCGCGCAGCTGCTGGAAATCCTCGTCGTGAAACGCGAATTCGCGCAGTGCGGCGGCGTCCTGGCTCAAAACAGCTCCGGGCCGCTCGCACCGGCCGGCAGCCGCTCGGGCACAGCCGGCCAATCCCGTGGCTCACCCGGGGGGGGCGCCTCACCGGTGGCGCTGACGAGCAGAGCGCGCACCTGGGTCAACTGCTGGGTCATACGGTCGTGAAATTGCAGGCTCTCGATGCAGGTGGCCAGTTCCGGGGCCAAAGCCGGCGCCGGGGCGGCCGCTGCGATGCGCGCGATCGCCCGGCCGAGCGACTCGATCGGCGCGAGCGAATCCTGGATCGCCAACTCGATGAGCGCGGCCGCCGTGATCAGCGTCTGCGTGAGCGCTGCTGCGCCGGTCGCGCTCGTGGTGGGCGGGGGATTCGTCGGTGTCGGTATCGTCATGTCGGGTCCGCGTGGCGGCCATGCCTTGCCGGCGCATACGGCACGGCCAGCGGGACTCAGCTGTGCTTGGACTTGAAGAGCCTCACCTGGCGATTGAATTCAGCGGCGATCTGCCGCAGCTCGCTCAGCGCCCGATTGTGCAGGCTGACCTGATGGCTCGGACTCAGCCGGTTCTGGCGAACCTCGAAGTGCAGGCACTTCATATAGGTCTGGACATCGCGGTTGAACTCCTTGATGGTCTGCATCGCCGTGAGCATCTGTTGCTCGCTGGCCGTCGCACCGTCGGGAATCTTGCTCGGCGCGGACGGCAGCCGGCAGTCGGCCAAGGCCGCCGGTCCGACGAGCACGCCGGCGAGCGCTGCGGCCAGCAGGACTTTGGAGAAGGGTTTCATCACCAGACCTCGTTGCAAGCGTAATGAGGGAAACGACGGAAACTCAGCTGAGCACCTTGGCGACCGTGGCGAGCAAGCGGTCCGGATTGAAGGGCTTGACCAACCAGCCGGTGGCGCCCGCCGCCTTCCCCTGCTGCTTGCACTCGAACGTTGCCTCGGTGGTGAGCATGAGCAGGGGGGTGTGGTGGTAATTGCTGCGGGCGCGTAGCTCGCGCATCAGAGTGATGCCGTCCATCTTCGGCATGTTGACGTCGGTGATGACCAGGTCGAATCGCTCGCGCTCGGCGATCCGCAGAGCCTCGACGCCGTCGGCCGCCTGCTGCACGTGGTGCCCGGCACTGCTCAGCGTGATGCCGACCATCTGCCGCATCGCCGCCGAGTCGTCTACCGCGAGTATCCGTGCCATCGGCCGGCTCCACAGGTTGAATCAGTGAGTTGCATCGGTCAGAACTCCTGCCATTCGGAGTCTTCCTCGACGGGAAGTGCGGGACCGCGACCGACCGCGGCGGCGCGCGCCGCCGTGTCCGCGGCCGGCGGCGCAGCGCCCGGGCGTTGGCCGCCGGTCCACGGCCGCCCGGCGCGCCTACGTTCCGGGCGCGCGGCCGCGGCGGCCGGCTCCGGCCGCCGGGCCGGCGTGATTGCGCCGGCCGCGCCGGCCAACGCGGCGTCGCTGACGCCGACGTCGAAGCGCGCCAACATATCGTTGAGCCCGCGAACCTGCTCGACCATCGATTGGGATGCCGCCGTGGCCTGCTCGACCAGCGCCGCATTCTGTTGCGTCAGCTCGTCCATCTGCATCACCGCGCGGTTGACCTGCTCGATGCCCAAGGATTGTTCGCGGGAAGCCGCGGCGATCTCCGCGACGATATCCGAGACTTTCTTGACGGCCGCGACGATCTTCTCGAGCGTCTGCCCGGATTGCGTGACCAGGACCGAGCCATCATCGACTTTGCGTACCGAGTCCTGGATCAGCGTCTTGATCTCCTTGGCCGCGGTGGCCGAGCGGCCGGCCAGATTGCGCACTTCGCTGGCGACGACCGCGAAGCCCCGGCCCTGCTCGCCGGCGCGGGCCGCTTCGACCGCCGCGTTCAGCGCCAGCAGATTCGTCTGAAAGGCGATCTCGTCGATCACGCCGATGATGTCGGCGATCCGCTTCGAGGCCGCGTTGATGCCGCTCATCGCGGCCACGGCCTGGCTGACCACGATGCCGCCCTGCTCGGCCCGATCACGCGCCGCGACGGCCAGTTGGTTGGCCTGTGCGGCGTTGTCGGCATTCTGCTTGACCGTCGTGGTCATCTGTTCCATCGATGAGGCGGTCTCCTCGAGTGATGAGGACTGTTCCTCGGTGCGCTGCGACAGGTTGGCGCTGCCGGCGGAAATCTCGTCGGCGCCGCGGTGCACATCGAGCGCCACCTGCTTCACCCGCGCCACGACCTCGGCCGTGGTGTCGGCGAGCCGATTGAGGCCGGCGCTGGTGGCCGCAAAGAAACCGCTCTTGCCGGCCAGATCGATGCGTTTGTCGAGCTGACCGGCGACCACCGCGGCGAGCATGTGCTGCATGTCCTGCTCTACGGCCACTTCCTCGGTCCGGTCGAACCATTCCGTGACCGTGCCGATGCGCTCGCCCCGCGCACCGGTCACGGGATTGAGCGTCACCGCGAAGGTGTGACCGCCGAGGGTGAAGGTGGCGCGCAGCGTCTGCGTCAGCCCCTTGAGCACGCCACGCTGGTGGGACGGATCCCGATGGAATTGCTCGATGCTCGTGCCGCGCACGGTCGCGACGCTGAATGCCGGAAGATCCTTGCGAATTGCGGCCTCGGCATTGCCCAGCACCTTCTCCAGGGCGGGGTTGAGGTAGGTAACACGGTCGTCGCTGTCGGCCACCATGACGCCCGCCGAGACGCTGTCGAGGGCCTGGCGGATCCGGGCGTTTTCCGCCGCGACCAGCCGCTCCTGCTCGATCTGAGCGCGCAGCTTGCTCTGCATGTCATCCAGCGCGCGCAGTACCTGATTCGGTTCGTCCGTGCCGGTGACCTCGATCCGGCTGTCGTATCGACCCGCGGCGATGCGCTCGAATACGGTAATGGCCTTGCCGATCAGGGCCGCGAGCCGCGCGGCAATCATCCAGGAGAGGGCCAGGGCGACGGCCAGGGCAAGCAGAGTGATGCCGACGCTGACCGCGCGCGAGGCGGTGAGTTCGCTCAGCCGATTCTGTACGGAGCCGTCCATCGCCGTATAACTGACATCGAGCAGGCGCCGCAGGCTGGCCGAGACGGTCCGCGCATCGTCAAATAGTTGCGCCGAGGTTATCGTTATTTTATGCGCCCGCAGGATGCGCCGCCCGATGACGCCGTAAGAGGCGTTGAACGATGCCAGCGCCGCTGTGAGTAGCGGCTGGATCCGGCGCCGCGCGCTGCCCGAGGCGCCGTTCAGATCACGCTCCGCGCGCCGGAAATCGCCGAGTGCCTGCCGATGGTAGATCTGCAGCGCGCGCTGGTCGCCGCCGCCGAGGTAGCCTTTGATGGCGGCGCTGGTCGCATACCACTGCACCTCGCCAGTGGCGATCAACGCGCCCGGCACGTCGCGCGTGGCGAGCTGGATCAGCGCCGCGGTGCGCGGCGAGGGATCGACGTTCAGCGCCGAGCGGGCCACCACCAGATGTTCCAGGCTGACGATGTGTTGGATCAGAATGTCGTGCTCGCGGACGGCCTGATCGGCGCTCAGCTTCGCGCCAGCGCTGGTCAGGGCCGCCCATTCATTCTCGATCGCATGCCAGCGGGCGGTGGCGCCGAGCCCGTTCCCGATTAGCGAATTGATGGCGTTCACGCGCCCGATCAGCGTTCGCATGCGCGCCTGCGAGGCCGCGACGTCGGCGGCGCGGTTGCGATCGCCGGTGAGCAGCGCGAAGACCTGGCTGCGATGGTTGGATACCTCGGCGAGCACCGCGCCGAGTCGATGCGTGTAGCGCGCCGCCTGCAGCTCGTTGCGCGCGTGGCGCACCTGGAGATTGGCGGAGTGCAGATAAAACATGCCGAGCAGCAGCGTCGGGGCGGCCATCGCCAGCACCAGCAGCAGCAGCTTTTGCCACAGTTTCAGGCGGTTCAACAGCTGCATGGCGCGCGGTCCTGGTGGTGATTCATGGGGCAGCCCCGGTCCGGTTTCAGCGGCCGTCGCCGGCCGCGGCGGCGAGCCGTGGCGGCTCGTCCGCGGCGAGTTCGCTCGCGCCGCTCGGCGCGGCCGACGCGCCGGCGCCGACCTGGAAGCGTCCCAGCGTGTCGTTCAGATCGCGCACCTGAGCGCTCATCACCCGCGAGGCGGAGATCGTTTCTTGCACCAGCGCGGCGTTCTGCTGGGTGATCTGATCCATCTGCAGGACCGCGCGATTGACCTGCTCGATGCCGGCGGACTGCTCGCGCGAGGCGGAGGCGATCTCCGCGACGATGACCGAGACCGTCTTGACCGAAGCGACGATCTCGCCGAGCGTCTGGCCCGATTGGCCGACCAGACGCGAGCCGTCGGCCACCTTCGCGACGCTGTCCTGGATCAGACTCTTGATTTCCTTGGCCGCGCTCGCCGAGCGGCCGGCGAGATTGCGGACCTCGCTCGCCACGACCGCGAAGCCGCGGCCCTGCTCGCCGGCGCGGGCCGCCTCGACCGCGGCGTTCAGCGCCAGCAGATTGGTCTGAAAGGCGATTGCGTCGATCACCCCGATGATGTCGGCGATTTTCCGGGCCGACGCATCGATGCCGGTCACCGCCTGGACGGCGTTGTCGAGCACCGTCACGCCCTGCTCGGCCTGGGTGCGGGCGGCGAGGGCGAGTTGTTTGGCCTGCGCGGCGCTGTCGGCGTTCTGCTTGACGGTGGTGGTCATTTGTTCCATCGACGAGGCCGTTTCCTCCAGGGAGGAGGCCTGCTCCTCGGTGCGGGCCGACAGATTGGAGTTGCCCAGGGTGATTTCCTCGGCGCCGAGGCCGATCTCCACTGCCGCGCTCTTCACCCGCGCGACCACCTCGGCGAGATTGTCGGCCAGACGGTTGACCCCGGTGCCGAGCGCGGCGAAGAAGCCTCGCTTGCCGCCGAGGCGGATGCGGCGCGTCAGATCGTCGCCGGTGACGGCCGTCAGCACCGCCTGCATCTCCTGCTCGACGGCCACCTCCTCAGTGCGCTCCTTCCACTCCATCACTGTGCCGATCCGCTCGCCGGCCCGGTCGAGCACCGGGTTGGTGGTGACCCGGAAATGCAACCCGCCGAAGCTGCGCTCCTCGATGCGCTCGCTGCGCAGCGCATCGAGGGCACGGCGCTCCTCGGCGGGTGAGAGCGCCAGAGAGTCCATGGTCGCACCGCGCAGCAGCGCGGCGTCGAAGCCGGGCAGCACGGTGCGCAAAGCCTCGGCGTGGCCGGCGAAACCTGACTGTGCCGCTTCGTTCAGATAGACGATCCGATGCTCGGCGTCGGCCAGCAGTACGCCCGTGGAGGTCTTGTCAAGGGCTTGGCGAATCCGGGAGTTCTGCGCGGCGATCAGTCGTTCGTTCTCGAGCTGCGTGCGCAGCTGAGACTGCATGGCCTGTAGAGCCCGCAGCACGTGGCCGAGCTCATCGGCGCGCCGCGCGTCGATGTCGCTGTCGTAGTGACCGGCGGCGATGCGCTCGAATACCGCGCTCACACGCCGCAGAGGGCTGGTGAGGGAATACTCGGTCGTCCAGGTGAGGGCGTGGATCAGCACGATGGCGAGCAGTACGAGCGCGAGGTTGATGTCGCGGTCGGTGCTCAGGGCGACGATGTGGGCGCTGAGCGCGTGGGCCGCGGCCGCGCCGCTCGCCTCGAGCAGCCGCGCCAGCGCGCGGCGCTCGGCCGTTCCGTCCGCGTAGATCGCGGCCGTCGAGATCTTGAGACTCTTGGCGGCGAGGATCCGGCGGGCCACGCTGCGGTGGAACTGGCCGGCCTCGGCGATGGCGGCGCGCAGCGCGCCGCTCAGCGCTCCACGCTCACGCGCCGGCACTTGCTCTAGGGCAGCCTTGATGGCGCTGAAATCCCCGGCCAGTCTGGCGCCGGCGATCGCGATGCCGGTGCGGTCGCCGCCGCCGAGGTAGCCCTTGGCCGCAGCGTCGAGCGCGTAGCGGCGCAGGTCCGCCGCGGCGCTGATGGCCGCCGGTACATACTCGGAGCCGATTTCCATGAGGCTGCGAGTCTGTTGGTTCGGATCGGAGGCGACGCGCGAGCCGGCAGCGACTGCAGCGGCGAGGCGCCTGAGCCGCGCGAGCAGCCTTTGGTGGGCGCCGGCGACCCGTGCCGGCGAGGTCTCGGGGGCGGCGGCCAGTGTGCGCCAGTGGGCGGCGGTCGCTGCAAAATCCTGACGCACGCCGAAACGTTCACCGAGCTTGGCATCTATCCGCTGCAGGCGTGTGAGTGCCGCGTCGGTCCGATCGGTGGCAATGCGCACGGCTGGAGCGCTCGCGGCGTCGCCGCTGGCGAGCTCGTAGGCGCGCTGCTCATGAACGGCGACGTCCGCATAGACGGTGCCGAGGGCACGTAGATACTCGCTGCCGGCGAGCTCGGCGCGCGCCTGACTCAGGGCGTCCCCTGAGGAGCGCAGGTAGAAGAAGCCGACCAGGGCGGCAGGCAGACTCATCGCCGCCATCAACAGGACGAGTTTCTGCCACAGTCGCAGTTTGTCGAGGATGAGAAGCCGCATCAGATCATGCTCCAGTGGCCCGGCGGCAGCGCTGCGGCGAACAGCCACAGCGCCAAGGCTGCGACGATTGCGGCCCGCAGAGTGGCGCCTACGGCGCGGACCGGCGACGCCGCGAACTCGAGCGGCGCGCGGCCGGACCGGGGCAAATCATTCATACCGGGCATGGCGGACTCCATTCACGCCGCGTCGGCGGCCGGCGCGCCGCCGTCCGCCGGCTCCTCGCCCGCCACGCCGGTGGTGGCGCCCTGGTGCACGGCGCCCTGCGGTTCGCTCACGGCGCCGGCCATCGCCGCCAGATCACGGCCGATCAAGCGGTCGATGTCGAGCAGTACGACCATGCGGTCGGTGATCGAGGCGAGTCCGAGGATGTAGTCGGTGGCGCCGCGCGCACCGAGCTCGGGGGCCGGCTTGATCTCGGCGCACCTCACGTCGATCACGTCGGAGACCCCGTCGACCACCACGCCGAGGTCGCGGTCGCCGGCCGGTGTGACCACGGACATCACGATGATGACCGTGATCGCGGTGTATTCGGCGCGCTCGAGCGCGAAACGCATGCGCAGATCGACGATCGGCACGATCGAGCCGCGCAGGTTGAGTACACCGAGCACGTGAGCGGGGGCGTGCGGGATCTTGGTGACCGCGGACCAGCCGCGGATCTCCTGCACGCGCAAGATGTCGACGCCGTAGGCCTCGCCGCCGAGCACGAAGGTCAGCACCTGACGTGACGCGTCGTTGCCGGCTGCCTCCGGATCGCTGTTTACGCTTGTCGGCATTGTCGTGGGTCCTCGCTCGGCTCAGGCCGCCACGCGCATCGAGGCGATGCGGATCAGGCCGGGGACATCCAGGATCAAGGCGACCGATCCGTCACCGAGGATGGTGGCGCCCGATACCCCGTCGATGTGCCCGTAATTGGTTTGCAGTGACTTGATGACGACCTGTTGTTGTCCGAGCAGATCGTCGACGAACAGTCCGGCACGCCGGCCATCGCCTTCCGCGACCACGACCAGCCCTTCGTGCAGCGCGCGCGTGCGCGGCGCGACGCCGAACAGCGCATGCAGGCGGATGATCGGCAGGTATTCGCCGCGGAACGAGAACACCTCCGTCTGGCCGCTCAGACGGTTGATCTGCGCGGCTTTCAGCTGCAGCGATTCGACGATTGAGATCAGCGGCACGATGTAGGTCTCGGTGCCCACCGCCACCGATTGGCCGTCGACGATGGCCAGCGTCAGGGGCAGGACGATGGTGAAGCACGAGCCGCGGCCGGGCTCGCTGGCGAGCTCGATCTTGCCGCCGAGTTCCTTGACATTGCGGCGCACCACGTCCATGCCGACGCCACGGCCGGACAGGTCGGTGGTCTTCTCCGCCGTGGAGAATCCGGGCAGAAAGATGAGCTCGTAGATCTGCGTATCGGAGAGAACGTCGTTCGGACCCACCAGGCCGCGGGCACGTGCCTTGGCGAGTATGCGCGCCTTGTCGAGTCCGCCGCCGTCGTCGCTGACCTGCACGGCGATGTTGCCGCCGCGATGGCTGGCGTCGAGGCGCACGCTGCCCGCGGCGCTCTTGCCGGCGGCGATGCGCCTGTCCGGCGGCTCGATGCCATGGTCGATGCAGTTGCGCACCAGGTGCACGAGCGGGTCGCCGATTTTCTCCAGCACCGTCTTGTCGAGCTCGGTCTGCTCGCCCGAGAGCCGCAACTCGATCTGCTTGCCGAGGCGATGCGCCAGATCGTGAACCATGCGGGGAAAGCGGCTGAAGACGAAGCTGATCGGCAACATGCGCACGCGCATGACGCTTTCCTGCAGCTCGCGCATGTTGCGCTCGAGCTGGGCGAGCCCGGCGCGCAGCTGCTCGGCTTGCGGACCCTCGTAGCGCGCGCCGATCTGGCTGAGCATCGCCTGGGTGATCACCAGCTCCCCGACGGTGTTCATCAGCTCGTCGATCTTCTCGACGCTGACGCGAATCGAGCCGGAATCGCCCGGCCCGCCGAGCGCCGGTTCCGGCTTCGCGGCCGGCTCGCTGCCGGCCGTCGGGGTCGCGCCCGCGCGCGGCGCCGCGGCGGCGTGCGGCGCGGGTGCGGGGCTCGGTGCCGCAGTGGCGGGCTCGAGAGGCTCGGCCGGCGTGCGTTGGATGAGGAGTTCGCAGTCCCCCTCCGCCCAATCAAACACCTGGCGGATCTCCTGCTCGGAAATCCGGCCGATGACCTCGAGTACCCAGGCGAGATGGCAGTCCTGCGGCGCGATTTCCGTCAGCGGCGGCAGGCTCTGGGCGTCGATCTGCACGCGGATCTCGGCGAGCTCGCCGAGCTCGCGAAACAGGCGCAGCGGGTCGTTGCCGCGCGCGATCAATTCGCGGTGCGGGCGGAAGCGAACCTGCCAGCGCGGCGGCGCGTCGCTCGCGCCGAGCGGCAGCGGGGCGGCTTGCGGGGCGGCTTGCGGGGCGGCCGGCGGCGCGCTCTTGCGGGCAATGACCACCTCGAGATCGAACTGCAGGTCCGAGACCCGCTGCGCATCGATGGGTTGGGTGGCTTGCACGGCACGCAGCATCGCGCGCAGCACATCGACCGATTTCAACAGCAGGTCGCCGACCTCGGGGGTGACCGGCATCCTGCCGCCGCGCAGCTCATCGAGCAGCGTCTCGAGACTATGGGTGACGGAGGCGATCTCGTTGAAGCCGAACGTCGCGCTGCCGCCTTTGATCGAATGGGCGACGCGGAAGATGGTGTTGATGAGCTCGGGCTCGGGCGCGCCGACGTCGAGTTTCAGCAGCGCCGCCTCCATGGCATCGAGCGCCTCGAAGCTCTCTGCGAAGAAGGCGTCGTGGAACTGGGTCAGGTCCACGGTCATCGTGGGGCACCGTCGAGCTCGAGCATCGAGCTCATGCCGAGCAGTTCGGCGGCCGCCGCCAACGCCGCCGACGGGGCTTGCCAGCGCACGGCCCGGCCGGCGAGGCGCCGGTCCCGAACGAACGCCGCGAGCAGCTGCAATGCAGCCGTGTCGACTCGCTGGACGGCGGCGGCGTCGAGGACCACCGGCTCAGGATGAGCGGCGAGCGCGCACAGCGCGTCTTTCAGCCGCTCGCCCTGCGCCAGGGTGCAACAGTCCCGCAGCATCAGTACATCACGCCGTGCGGAGCTGGCGCGGCCGCGCGCGCCAACGCGGCCCGAGCGACCGCGCGCGGGCTTATCGGCCGGTTTGGATCGAGTGCGGACTTTCATAATCAGTGACGCTATCGGCGGGGGATCGACGTCCTTGAGCGGTGGAACTAGGATGCTTGACGCAGTCCCCCCTGCGCTGGCCCGTGCAGCCGGCGTACCAAGTCGGCCTCCGCACGGGTCAGGCCACATCCCCCGGCGAGCTCATCGGCGCTGGCGCCGCCGCGTGCCAGGCGGATCGCAATCTGGTAGCCGGGCGCGGCGCGCCCGACCGACGCCGAGCGCGTCGCGGCCTGCTCGAGCTGCTCGCCGAGCTGGCGCACCTGCTGATCGGTGCAGTCGAAGCGAGCGTGTATCTGGGCGAGCTGCTCGAGCAGCGCCTGATTCTGAGCCTGCATTTGCTCGCTCTCGCGCCGTGCGGCACGGCGCCAGGCGGTAAAGGTCACGGTGGCCAGTGCGAATGAGAACACCAGGAAGACCGCGCGGCCCATGATGAGGAGGAAGTCGATGTTCGACAGGTTCGTCAGACCCATGGCCGCAGCTCCTGTGAAGTCGGTCACATGACATGGCGCGCCGTCGCCGCGGTGACGGAAATCCGTCGCCGGCTCGGGCGCTCGCCCAAGGAGTGTGCAGCTTCCGTGCCAGCCGGCGCGCCCCGGGCGAAGCGCGCCGCACCCGCCGCCGCGGGCTGCAATGGACGGCCCACCGGAAAGATCACGAGCCGGAGCCGGGCAGCCACGTCGGATCGGTGTGCTTGCCCAGCCTGGCGGAGAGAATGACCACCACGACGCGGCGGTTGGCGGCGCGGCCGGCGGCGGTGGCGTTGCTTGCGACCGGCTTCTGATCCCCGAAGCCGATCACCGCGAGCCGATGGGGCGCAACGCCGTGCACCGAGAGCACGTGCACCACGCTGCCGGCCCGTGCCGCCGACAGCTCCCAATTCGAGGCGAACTGCACGGTCCGGATCGGTACATTGTCGGTGAATCCCTCGACCCGTACGGGATTGGGATAGCCGCGCAGGACTGCGGCCAGTCGCCGGATCGCCGCGATCGCGGCGCCGGAGAGTCGGGCGCTGCCGCTTGGAAACAGGATGTCGCTGCGAAATCTGACTTCGAGCATGCCCGGCTTGCGGGTCAGTTCGACCACGTGTGCGCGCATCAATGCGCTCATCGCGCTCTCGACACCGGCCGCGACCTGATCGAGCGTGGGACCACTCTCGATTGGCGCTCTGTGCGGCGGCGCGTGCGTCGCCACGGACGTCGCCGATCTGGGCGCGACAGCGGCGGTGGGCTGGCGCCTCACGAGGGGCTGCCGCAGGGTGTCCATGGGAATGCCAGCGCCGGCACCGCGGGTCTTGCGGCCGACTGGGATGGGATGGGCGGAACGCGGCTGGCCGCGGAACGCGGCATACAGGGAGTTCGACAGCACACGGTACTTGCCGGCGTTGACCGATGAGATCGAATACATCACGACGAAGAATGCGAGCAGCAGGGTGAGCAGATCGCCGTATGGGATCGCCCAGCGCTCGTGATTGGTATGCTCCTCGTGACGGCGTAGTCGGCGCATACCGCTAACCGAGCCCGGTCACGCCGGCACAGAGGCCCGTCGCGCAGCAGAACCGAACCGAGTGGTTTCCCCGCAGGTCGCATGACCGGGTGTGCGTTCGCGCGTCGGCACGCGTCGGCCGCATACGGCAAACGCGTGTGTAGACATGCGCGTCCAGGGTTGGCGCGAAACGGCACCTGTCTATCGCGCCGGGCTCGCGCTGATCGGGCCAGGCCGCCTCGAGGCGGCGATGCGGCGGGGGGATGTCAGATCGGTCGCGCATGATCCCTCCCCCTAGTGCAGGTATCCCTGGAGCTTGGTCTCGATGGCGCGCGGGTTCTCGCCCTGCGCGATGCCCAGCATGCCGTCGATGACCATCTCGCGGAATTGCGTCTGCCGATGGATGATGCCCTTGAGCTTGGCCGCCACCGGCAGGAAAAACAGGTTGGCGAAACTGATGCCATAGACGGTGGCCGTGAACGCCGCCGCGATGCCGTGGCCGAGGCGGCTCGGGTCGGTCAGATTCTGCAGCACCGCCATCAGGCCGAGCACTGCGCCGATGATGCCCAGGGTCGGCGCATACGTGCCGGCGCTTTCGAACACCTTGGCCGCGGCGATGTCGGCATGCTCGCGCATGTTGACGTCGATGTAGAGGGAGTTGCTGATATTCTCAGGTTCCGTTCCGTCGACCACCATCTGCAGCGCCCGGCGGGTGAACTCGTCCGGCTCGCGCTCGATCAGCGGCTCCAGTCCGAGCAGACCCTGCTTGCGCGCGGTGTTGCTCCAGCCGACGATTTTGGCGATCAGCTGGTTGCCGTCGCGCGGCGGCGGGCGCATGACCCAGGGGAAGATGCCGAGCGCGCGGCGCATCACCGCCAGCGGGGTCTGCACGAATATGGCGGCGATCGTGCCGCCGCCGACGACCACCAGCGCCTCGAGGGAGACCAACGCCATGATGCCGGCGCCGCGCAGCAGTGCGCCCACCAGCACGGCGTTCACGGCGAGCACCAGTCCGATGATGCTCAGTATGTCCACCGCAGCCCCTTACATGCCGAGGCCCGACAGCAGCTCATCGACATCGGTCTGTGCCGAGGCGATTTCCCCGCGGGTGACACCGGGAACGACCGGACCATGCCCGGCGTTGGGGTTCTCGCCGAGGGTCGCATGTTCGACGATGTCACCGGAGAGCCGTGTCAGGCTGCCCAGAGTTTGTTCCAGCTCCTCCACCAATTTGATGACGCTGCGGATGATCTGTCCGGTCAAATCCTGGTAGCCCTGGGCAAGCAGCACGTCGGCGAGATTGTGCCGGATTTGCTCGCAGTCGCCGCGGGCCACGGGCAGAAACGCCTCGATGGTGCGCACCACGGGCAGAAAAGCCTCGATCGAGCGCGTTACGCCTTCGAAGCCGGCGGATGCCGGCCGCTCGCGATAGGCGGTGAGGGCCTCGATCAGCACGCTGGCCTCGCGCGCGACGCGCTCGGCGAGCGGGCCGGAGCGCTCGACCAGATCGAGCGTGCGATGCGCCGCCTCGTCGGTCATGTTGATGACGTGGGTGAGCCGGGCGCGAGCACCGGGAATCTCGTGCTCGGCGAGGTCCGCCAGGCGCGACTCGATGCTGAAGCGCTCGAGGGCCTTCTGCAGCCCGCCGGTGAGTTTGCGGATCTCGTGGAGCATTCTCGGCTCGCGCATGTGCACGATGTGGTCGACCGCGGCGAAGAACGCCGCCTCGTCGGCCTTGCTGAACGCCTCGCTCAGCGCCTCCACGCAGGCGCCGTATTCACCCTGCAACACCGAGAAGTTGGTCATATCGAGCTCACTTTCCGGCGGCGCCGAGGATCTTGTCGAGCTTTTCTTTCAACGTCGCGGCGGTGAATGGCTTGATGACGTAGCCGTTCACGCCGGCCTGGGCCGCCTCGATGATCTGGTCGCGCTTGGCTTCCGCCGTCAGCATCAGCACCGGCAGCTTGGCGAGGCGCGCATCGGCGCGCACCGCCTTGATCAGCTCCAGTCCGGGCATGCCCGGCATGTTCCAGTCGGTGATCAGGCAGTCGAATTCGCCGGCGCGCAGCAGCGGCAGGGCGGTGTTGCCGTCGTCGGCCTCGGTGACGTTCGGATAGCCCAGGTCGTGCAACAGATTCTTGATGATCCGCCGCATGGTCGAGAAGTCATCGACCACTAGAAATTTCAGATCGGTGCTCACTGCTTGCCTCGCCTCGCTGTCCCGGCCCCTGGCGGGCCCTCACGCCATTCGCCCAGTCGCGCCTTCAACCGTACCAGCGCTTGGCCGTGCAGCTGACAGGCGCGCGATTCGGTCACTCGCAGGACCGCGCCGATTTCCTTCAGGTTCAGTCCCTCGCCGTAGTACAGAGACATCACCAGCCGTTCACGCTCCGGCAGACCGTCGATGGCCGCGGCCAGAGCCTGCTTGAATTCCCCGTCGGCGGTCTCGAGGAACGGGTCGGCCGCGCCCTCGACGGTCACCGCCGTATCATCGAGTGTCGCCAGGCGGCAGCTCGCGGCGTCCTGCACGATCGAGTGATACTCCTCGAGCGTGACGCCGAGCTGCTCGGCGATGTCCGTATCGCGCGCATCCCGTCCCGTGCGCCGCTCGATCTGCTGGACCGCGGCGGCCACGGCGCGCGCCTTGCGATGGACCGAGCGCGGTGCCCAGTCGAGCTTGCGCAACGCATCGATCATCGCGCCGCGGATGCGGATTCCGGCATAGGTCGCAAAGCTCGCGCCGCGGCCGGCGGCGTAGTTCGAGGCTGCTTCGAGCAATCCCAGCATCCCGGCTTGCATCAAATCGTCGATCTCCACCGAGGGCGGCAAGCGGCCGGCCAGGTGGTAGGCAATCCGCTTGACCAGCTCCGCGTGTCGCGTTACCAGAGCGGCGGCATCCGCTGTCTCGGCCACGGTGCGCACCGTGGTATAGGCGCTGGCCGCGCTCATGGCACCACCGCCAGTTTTGCCGGTACACGCCGCACCAGCCGTTCCACGAAGAACTCGATGTTGCCACGCGGACCGGACGGTACTGGCCATGTATCGGCCGCGTCCGCCAGTTTCTTGAATGCGCGCGCCGAGCCGCTCCCGGGATAGGCGTCACAGACCGGACGCTGCTCGCGCACCGAGCGCTGCAGATAGTCGTCTTCGGGAATCTCCCCGGCGTACTCGAGCACCACGTCGAGAAAGCGGGAGGTGACCCGCTCGAAGCGCTCGAACAGCTCGCGGCCCGCGCCCGGAGCGCGCATCCGGTTGGCGAGCACGCGGAAGTGCGTGACGCCGTGGTTGCGGCTGAGCACTTTGACGAGCGCGTAGCCGTCGGTGAGGGAAGCGGGCTCGTCGCAAATGACCACCAGCACCTGTTGCGCGGCCTGGGCGAACTGCAACACACCGTGGGCGATGCCTGCGGCGGTATCGACGATCAGCGCCTCGAGCGGCTCGGCGAGGGAGCTGAAGGCGCGTACCAGTCCCAGGTGCTCGGCGATCCCCATGTTGGCCAGATCGGCGGCGCCGGAGGCGGCCGGTACGATGCGAAAGCCCTGTGGGGCCTGCACCAGCACCTCATCGAGGGTGCGCTCGCCGCTGAGCACGTGCGCCAGGGTGTAGCGCGGCGAGAGTCCGAGGAACACATCGGCATTGGCGAGTCCGAGATCGCCGTCGAGGAGCACTACGCGCTTGCGTCTGCCGAGCGCGGTGGCGAGATTGACCGCGACACTCGTCTTGCCCACGCCGCCCTTGCCGCCGGTGACCGCGATCACCTGTACCGGCTGCGCCAGGGCCTTGAGTTTCGCGTTGTTGATCAGGCTCAATTCAGGTGTTTGCATGGGCGAGCTTTCCGAATCGTCGTCTCAGTAGATCTTCGTCCGCGGCGGCGCCGCTGGCCTTGGCGAGGCGTACGGCCTCGGTGACCAACTCGAGCGCGCGGGCCGGGCGCAGGTCCTCGGGTACCCGCTGGCCGTCGCTCACGTACGAGACGGCCAATCGCGACCGGATCAGCGCCGAGAGGGCGCCGCCGAGGCTGGCCGCCTCGTCCGTCTTGGTCAGCACGCAGGAGGCGGGATTCAACGGCCTGAAGCGCTCGATAGTCTCCTCGAGCGCGCCGGCCTGCGTGCTTGCGGCCAGCACGAGCGCCGGCCCGAGCGCCGGCCCGCATGCGGCCAGGACGGCGAGGCGCGCTTCGAATTGAGGGTCACGTACGCTGGTTCCGGGTGTGTCGATCAGTACGAGCCGGTGGCGCTCCAGGCGCGCGAACAGCTCCGGCAGCGCCTCGAAACGCTCGGGCACGTGCACCGGAACGCCAAGCAGCTGGCCGAGCGCATGCATCTGATCCTGGGCGCCGATGCGCACGGTGTCGGCGGCGACGAGCGCCAACTGCTTCGGGCCGTGACGCAGCATCCAGCGCACCGCGAGCTTTGCGAGCACGGTGGTCTTGCCGACGCCGGTGGCGCCGACGAAGGCGACGCGGCCGCCGTCGTCGAGCCAACAGTCACCGGTGACCTGCAGGTATTGCGACAGGCCGGCGATGGCGAACCGGCGTCCCTGCCGCAGGTCGACGTCGGCCGGGAGCTGGCCGATGAGGTGATCCGCCAGATCCTGGGCGACGCCGAGCTCCGACAGCTCGCCGAGCAGCTCGGTGTGTACGGGATTGCGGCGCGAGCGCTCGTTCCACGCGAGCTGCGCAAGCTGTGTCTCGAGGATCCGGCGCAGTGTCTTCAGCTCCTGGCCCATGGCCTCGGACGAGGGTTCCGGTTCGGCACTGGAGCGAAGCGCCGCGCCGGTATTGGCGCCGCCGCTCGGCAGCGCGGCCTCGGCGGGCGTGGCGTCCTCGAGCCGCCTGGCGTCGAAATCGACCGCGGCGGTCACTTCCACCCCGTTCGATACGCGGCGCGAGGAAAGTATCACGGCATCCTCGCCGAGCTGCTCGCGGATCGCGCGCAGCGCATGGCGCATCTCGGCAGCCGTGTGTCGTACGATCTTCATGGGTTACCTGCCGACCGCGGTAACGACGCGGACCTTGCGGTTATCGGGTATCTCGTTCCAGGCCAGCACGTGCAGCGCCGGCAATGCGGGCCGTAGAAATCTAGCCATGGCCGCGCGCAGCGGCGGCGGTACCAGCAGCACCGGTGCCGCACCGGCGCCTTCCTGACGCTGGGCGGCGTCCCCGATGCGCTGTTGCAGCCGCTCGGCCAGTCCCGGCTCGAGTCCGGCGCCGGCGCTGCTGGCGGTCAACGACCCCTGCAGCAGCCGTTCCAGTTCCGGCTCGAAGGTGATGACGGGCAGCTCCGCCGACACGCCGGCGATCTCCTGCACGATTTGCCGGCCGAGCGCGACGCGCACCAGCGGTAGAAGCAGGGCGGGATCCTGGGTCTTCGGAGCATGCTCGGCGAGTGTTTCCATGATGGTGCGCATGTTGCGGATGGGAATGCGTTCGGACAGAAGTCCTTGCAATACGCGTACCAGGACGGCCAGCGATACGACCCGCGGTACCAGGTCTTCGACCAGCTTCGGTGCGCTCTTGCCGAGGGTATTGAGCAGCTGCTGCACTTCTTCATGACCGAGAATCTCGTGGGCATGCGACTGCAGGATGAACGAGAGGTGCGTGGCGATCACCGTGGTCGGGTCGACGACGGTGTAGCCCAGCGCTTGGGCGTGATCGCGGTTGCCCGGTTCGATCCAGACCGCTTCCATGCCGAAGGCCGGGTCGCGCGTCGCCACGCCTTGCACCGGGCCGAATACCCTGCCGGCATTGATGGCGAGCTCCTTGTCCGGATACACGGTGCTCTCGCCGATGGGTACGCCGCTGAGATTGATGCGATACACGTTCGGCTGCAGATCGAGATTGTCACGGATGTGCACCGCGGGCAGCAGGAAGCCGAGTTCCTGGGAGATCTTGCGGCGCACGCCGCGCACTCGCGCCAGCAGATCCGCGCCCTGGCCCTTGCTGTCCACCAGTGAAACCAGGCGATAGCCGAGCTCGAGCCCGACCGGATCGACCGGTTTGACATCCTCCCAGGACAGATCGCGCGACTCGGGAGTCGCCGCGGGTTTCGGCGCGGCCGGTGCGGCTGCCGCGCGCGCAATCCGCCTGCGGGTGAGGTAGGCGCCGCCGCCGCACACGCCGGCCATGAGCAGGAAGGCGACGCTCGGCATCCCGGGGATCAGTCCCAACGTGCCGAGCAGGCCGCCGGCGACCGCGAGCGTGCGCGGATTGCCAAACAGCTGCTTGCCGAGCTCCCCGCCCACGTCCTGCGGCCGCGACATGCGGGTGACGATCACGGCGACCGCGGTCGAGAGCAGCAGCGAGGGAATCTGCGCGACCAGGCCGTCACCGATGGTGAGCAGCGTGTAGGTGTGCAGAGCGGCGGTGAGCGCCATGCCGTGGCCGAGGATGCCGATCGCCAGGCCGCCGATGATGTTGATCAGCAGAATCAGGATGCCGGCGACTGCGTCGCCGCGCACGAACTTGCTGGCGCCGTCCATGGCACCGTAGAAGTCCGCTTCGGAGCGAATGTCGACGCGCCGCGTGCGCGCCTCGTCCTGGGTGATCAGACCGGCGGCCAGATCGGCGTCGATGGCCATCTGTTTGCCGGGCATCGCGTCCAGGGTGAAGCGGGCGCTCACCTCGGAGACGCGGCCGGCACCTTTGGTGATGACCATGAAGTTGATGATCGTCAGGATGATGAACACCACGACGCCGACCGCGAAGTTGCCGCCCACCACGAACTCGCCGAAAGATTCGATGACGTGGCCCGCCGCGCCGGGTCCGGTGTAGCCGTGCAGCAGCACGACGCGGGCCGAAGCGACGTTCAACGCCAGGCGCAGCAGCGTCGCGAGCAGCAACGCGGTTGGGAACACCCCGAACTCGACCGGCCGGGAGACGTAGAACACGCTCATCACGATTACGATCGACAGCGCGATGTTGAACGTGAACAGGATGTCGAGCGCCACCGGCGGCAGCGGCACGATGATCATGGCGAGGACGCACAGCACGCCGAGCGGCACGCCGATGCCGACGCGCAGCATGCCACGCAGATTCTCGGACCAGACGGTCGGGGCGGTTGCTACGTTGGTCGCCGTGCTCATGGATCAGCGCCGCAGTGTGTCGATGGATGGATCGATGACCGGCGGCTGCGGCGGCAGGGCGCCGCTGGAATACGCCGCCTTGAGCCGGTAGATGTAGGTCAACACCTGCGCGACCGCGACGTACAGCGCGGCGGGAATCTCCCCGCCGATCTCCACGTTGTGATACAGGGCACGCGCCAGCGGTGGGGCCTCGACCACCGGCACCGAGTGCTCGGTGGCGAGCTCGCGAATTCGCGCCGCAATGAGATCGGCTCCCTTGGCGACGACTCGCGGGGCGCGCATCCGGTCTTCGTCGTAGCGCAGTGCGACGGCGAAGTGTGTCGGGTTGGTGACCACGACGTTGGCTTTGGGAACCTCGTGCAGCATGCGCCGGCGGACCAGATCGCGTTGCGCGCGCCGCACGCGTCCCTTGGTCTCGGGCGAGCCCTCGGACTGCTTGAGCTCGTCACGGATCTCTTCGCGTGTCATGCGCAGCTGCCGGTGGTGCTGCCACAGCTGCCAGGGCACGTCGATGGCCGCCAGCAGCCCCAGTGCGGCCGCCATGATCATCAGCGCATCCGAGATCACGCGGGCCGCCGCGACTACCGCCGGTCCGAGCGGCTCGCGGCCGAGCGCCAGCATGCGAGCGGCCTCGATGTGCAGCGCCAGTACCGCGGTGCCCGCGACCACCAGGAATTTGGCGAAGGCCTTGCCGAGCTCCACCGCGCCGCGCGGGGAAAACACCCGGGCAAATCCGGCGAACGGATCGAGGCGGGTAAAGTCCGCCGCCAGCGATTGGAAGGTGAAGTTCCAGCCCCCAAGGGCCAGAGGCGCGACGAACGCCGCAACCACGGTGAGGCCGAGAATCGGTGCGCACGCGACCAACGCGTGCAGAGCCTCCTCGCTCGCGCTTGCCAGGGCGCGTCGCGGGCCGAAAGCCGCCGCCGCCGGCAGCGACAATCCGGTGCTCATCAGGCCCATGAGCGCGCTGCCGACGCCGGCGCCGAGCAGGCGCAGTCCGGCCCCGGCGACCAGCAGCACCGCGGCGCTGCTCAGATCCCTCGAGCGCGGGACCCGGCCCTCTTTGCGGGCCTCCTCCAGACGCTTCCCGGTTGGTTGTTCGGTGCGGTCCTGATCGTTCTCGGCCATTGCTCAGGCTCCGCTCAGATGCTGCAGGAACATGAGCGCCGTGCCGAGCAGCCGCTCGAACCCGGACTGCACCACCGGCAGGCTCACCAGGACCACCACCAGACCGAACACCAGCACGACCGGCAGGCCGGTCGCGAACAGATTGAGTGTCGGGGCGGCGCGGCTGACCACCCCGATGGCCAGATTGGCGACCATCAGCGCGGTGATGGCCGGCAGCGCGACCGCGAGCGCGCCGGAAAACAGCGTGGCACCGAACTGCACCACCGCCCACAAGCCATGCGGACCGAGGCCGGCGATGCCGATCGGCAGCGTGCGGAAACCCTCGACCAGGATGCGGATCAGGGCGATTTGGCCGTTGAGCAGCAGGAAGATCAGCGTCACGAGCAGCGTGTACAGCTGACCGAGCGCCGGGGTGCTCTCGCCGCTCAGCGGATCGAGATTGTACGACAGCGACAATCCCATGCTGTTGGCGACAACCTGCCCGCCGAGCGCCACCGCCTCGAACACCAGCTGCAGGGAGAAGCCGAGCGCCACGCCGATGATGACCTGCTGCACCGTGATCAGCACACCGGCGGCGGACAGCAGCGCGATTTGGGTCGGCACGGCGATCAGCGGTGCGACCAGCAGGGCAATCGCTGCGCAGAGCACGATGCGCACTTGCGTCGGCACCGTCGACGCGCCGAATACCGGCGCCACCATCAGGCACGATCCGACGCGCACGAACGGCCAGAAGCGGCTGGCGATGGCGTGATCGATCATGGCGGTACTGATGACAGGCATGTGCTTGGTCGCTGTCAGTTGACCAGCTGTGGAATGCTCAAAATGAGCTCGCGGGTATAGGCGACCAGCGTATGCAACATCCAGGGGCCGGCCAGCGCCACCACCAGCGCCATCACCAGCAGCTTCGGGATGAACGACAGGGTCATCTCGTTGATCTGGGTGGCCGCCTGAAAGGCGCCAACCACCACACCGGTGATCAGCGCCGCCAGCAGCAGCGGTGCGGACAGTGCCAAGGTCACCTCGAGCGCGCCGGCGCCGATCGACATGACAGTTGCGGAATGCACGCGCGTCCCTCCTCTAGTGGTAGAAGCTCGCGGCGAGCGAACCGATGACCAGTGTCCAGCCGTTTACCAGCACGAACAGCATCAGCTTGAAGGGGAGCGAGATCATCACCGGCGAGACCATCATCATGCCCAACGACATCAATACGCTCGCCACGACCAGGTCGATGATCACGAACGGTATGAACAGCAGGAAGCCGATCAGAAACGCGGTCTTCAGCTCGCTGGTGAGGAATGCCGGCACCAGCACCGCCAGCGGCACAGCGAGCGGGGTGGCGTAGCCCTTGCTGCCGGCGATGTGCGTGAACACCGCGATGTCGCTTTCGCGGGTCTGATTCAGCATGAATTTCTTGACCGGGATCTCGGCCCGATCGAGTGCCGCGGTCGCGGTGAGGGTGCCGGCCGCATAGGGTTGGTAGGCGACCTGGTTGATCTGCCGAATCACCGGCGACATCACGAACAGCGTCAGGAACAGCGCGAGTCCGAGCAGCACCTGATTGGGTGGCGTCTGACCGGCGCCGAGCGCCTGGCGCAGGATCCCGAGGACGATGACGATACGCGTGAACGACGTCATCATCAGTAGGATGGCGGGCAGCAGAGTCAGCGCCGTCATCAGCGCCAAGATCTGCAACGTCAACGTATAGGTCTGCGTGCCGCCGTGGGTCTGCACGCTGAAGGCGGGAATGCCTGGTGCGGCGCAGGCGGCCGCCGGCAGCAGCGCCAGCAGCAGCAACGGCCAGCTCTTGCGCACGACACTCATTTACCCAGGCTCCGCTTCAATAGCGCGGCGAACGACGGCCGCGCTGGACCCTCGCCATCCATGGCCGGCTTATCGGCGCTCACCGCGCGCTCGAGCACGTGCAGCGTGTTCACCTGTCCGGGCGCGACGCCGAGCAGGATCTGTGCGTCGCCCACTCTTATCAGCACGGCGCGTTCTTTTGCGCCGAGGGACATGCTGGCGAGGACCTCGAGCGCACCGCCGGCGCGCGCCCCAAAGGTGCGCAGTCGCCGAGCAATCCAGGCAAGCACAAAGATGGCCACCAGAACGACGAGCAGTGCGAGCGTGACGGACACGATGCCGCCGGCGCCGAGGGCCGCTGGCGCCGTTGCGGTTGCCGGTGCGGCGAACAGCTGGGTCATTTGAGCTTGCGCAGACGCTCGGCAGGGCTGATGACATCCGTCAGACGGATGCCGAACCTCTCATTCACGACCACGACCTCGCCGTGCGCGACCAACGTTCCGTTGACGTACACGTCGAGCGGCTCGCCGGCGGTGCGGTCCAGCTCGACTACGGAACCCTGATTGAGCTGGAGAAAGTTTCGGATCGGAATGCGTGTGCGACCGACTTCCATCGATAGTGTGACCGGTACGTCGAGAATGACCTCGAGGTTGACCTCGCCGCCTCCCTTGCCTGTGCCCTCGTCGGTCAGTGGACGCAATTCGGCGGGTTCGGCGGCTTGCGCTTGGACATTGGCGTTCATAAAGGAACTCATTGGCTGTTGGCTGAAGACGATTCGACGGCGATTCGGTTGCGGCGGATGCGTGCCTCGATCTTCACCGCCTGATTGCCGCGCGAAGTACCGAGGGTGCCGCGCAGCACCGGCATGTCCTCGGCGATCAGGGTGACCTGACCGGAGAAATCGCAGGGCAGAATGTCGCCGGGCTTGAGATTGAGAAGCTCGGCGAGCGATATGGACGTGCGGCCGACCAGCGTGGTGATGGCGAGTTCCGCCTCCTCGAGTTCCTGGCGCAGCGACTGCATCCAACGCTCATCCCGGTCCATCCGGTCACTGGCCACGCCGGAATCGAGTGTCTCGCGCAGCGGCTCGATCATGGCGTACGGCATGGTGATGTACAGCGTGCCGCCGTGCCCGTCGAGCTCGATGTGAAACGAGCTCACCACGACGATCTCCGACGGCGACACGATGTTGGCGAACTGCGGGTTGATTTCCGAATGCAGGTATTCCGCTTCGAGCTCGGCGACGTGCGCCCACGCCTCGTGTAAATCGGCGAACACCCGGCGCAGCGCCAACTGGGTGATGCGCTGCTCGGTGGCGGTGAAGTCGCGGCCTTCGATCTTGGCGTGCCGGCCGATGCCGCCGAAGAAATTGTCGACGATCGCGAACACCAGCTTCGAATCAAGGACGATCAGCGCCGTGCCGCGCAGCGGATTGAGGCGCACCAGATTGAGGCTGGTCGGCACGTGCAGGGTGTGGACGAATTCGCTGAATTTCTTGATCTGAACCGTGCCGATCCCGACTTCCGGGGCGCGCCGCAGCAGGTTGTAGAGACTCACGCGGTACAGCCGAGCGAAGCGCTCGTTGATCATCTCGAGCGTGGGCATGCGCCCGCGCACGATGCGCATCTGGTTGGCGAAGTCGTAGGAGACGACTTCACCGGGGTTCGGCGGCGGGTCGGTGTTGACCGCGCCGGTGTCGACGCCGTGCAGCAGCGCGTCGATTTCGGCCTGGTCGAGTATCTTCTCGGAGCTCATGGGACCATTCCGGGCGCGCCGGCTACTGCATCACGAAGCTGGTGAAGTAGATGGCATCGACGTGGCTCGCGTGGCCGCCGGCGGCGCTGACCACTTTGCGCACCGCGGCGAGCACGGCCGCACGCAGCCGTTGCTTTCCGGCCTCGGTGTCGAGCGTCGCGTAGCGCTGATCGCTGAGCAGCAGCAGCAGGTCGTTGCGCACCACCGGGTCGTTCTGCTTCAACAGCGTGATGGTCGCCGGGTCACGCGACATAACTTGCAGGGTCACCTGCAGATAGCGCGCCGTTTGGCCGGAGCGGAAATTCACCACGAAGGGCTTCAGCGCGAGGTAGTGCGGCGGACCGGAAGGCGGCTTGCGCGCCCCAGGCGCGCGGGCGGTCGCCCGAGCGTGCAGCAGCATGAATCCACCGGCGCCGGCGCCGAGGACCACCACGGCGATCGTGATGATCAGCCACAGCGGCGGCGAGCGCTTTTTTTTGGGCGCGGCGTTGGATTCGCTCGCGGCGGAGGGTGCGTTAGCCATGAAGGTGGTAACTCCATTGGATCGTTGAGCGGTGCTGGCCGACGGGTGCAATGCCTGTGCCACGATCACGGCGGGGCGCATAACCCTATGAAATGGGGAGCGTTTTTATTTCCGCCGTGATGTGAGCCGCGTCACAGCGGCGCCCCGGCGTCGGAGTTCCGTCGCTGCGGTGGCCGATCGCGTCCCGCGCTGGCCGCCAAGCGCGGTGTCGCCATCTGCAAACAATCCTGAGCTGCGTCACAGAAAATATGTCGGTCGATCAGTCAAAGTGGCGACCGTCGGGGAAGCAAGAACTGCGATCAGGTTCGGCGGTCCCTGGAAAAAAATAACGCGAGCGAGTAAGAAGAAGTGAGCACCCCGATGTTTGCCGGCGAATACGCCGCCGATACCGTTGTCGACTGCGCGCCCGCGGCGCCCCCCGCGGCGCGCGCTGTCGCGCAGCCGACGCGGGCATGCCTGCCGACCGGTACGTCGACGGCAATTCGCGCCGCGATCGGACTGATCCGTCAGGTCGCGGTCCACGACTCGACGGTGCTGATCCTCGGGGAGTCGGGAACCGGCAAGGAGGTCGCCGCCCGCGCCATTCACGACCTCAGCCCGCGGCGCGACCGACCGTTCGTCGCGGTCAATTGCGGGGCGATACCCGCGGAGCTGCTCGAATCGGAGTTGTTCGGCCACGAGAAGGGCGCGTTCACCGGTGCGATCGCTGCCCGCAAGGGTCGGTTCGAGATCGCCGAGGGGGGCACGTTATTCCTCGACGAGATCGGGGACATGAGCCCGCCCATGCAGGTGAAACTGTTGCGCGTGCTGCAGGAGCGGGTCTTCGAGCGGGTGGGTAACCACGCCCCGATGCGCTGTAACGTGCGGATCGTGGCGGCGACCCACCGTAATCTGGAAGAGTCGATCCGGCTCGGCACGTTTCGTGAGGACCTGTTTCACCGCCTGAACGTCTTTCCGATCGAGATGCCCGCGCTGCGTGAGCGGCGCGAGGATCTGCCCGCCCTGGTGGGCGAGTTCGCCGCGCGCAATGCCGCCGAGGGTCGGGGCGAACTGCGGTTCTCGGCGCGCTCGCTACGCGCGCTCGCCGAGTATCACTGGAGCGGCAACGTCCGCGAACTGTCGAATCTCGTTGAGCGTCTGTCGATCGTGTGCGCCGGCCGGTGCGTCGACGTCGCGGATCTGCCGCCGAAGTACCAGCCGCCGGCCGAGTGGGTGGACGAGGGGCAACCCGACTTGCCATTCTCGGCCGAGCCGGTCGTGCTCAGCGAGACTGCGGTACTCGCACTGCTCGATGGCGCGGCAAGTGTGCCCGCGGCGGATCTGGGCGCGCTGCCGGAGCAGGGAATCGATCTGCGCGAGCATCTGCTGCACATCGAGCGGACACTGGTGAGGCAGGCGCTCGAGCGCGCCAACGGCACGGTGGCGCAGGCCGCCCGGCTGCTGAATCTGCGCCGCACGACGCTGGTCGAGCGGCTGCGCAAACTCGATCTCGTCGACGTCATCACCGAGGGCGCGACGGAAGTTTGACGCCGAGCGGCGCGGCCTTCAGCCGCGAGCGTGACCCACGTCACGCTTTCCCGGCCGATCGACCTCGGCACGGCATTTGCATTCCTCTCTGACGAAGCGTCCCTGCATTGGGGGAAATCGATGTCAGAGAGTCAAGAACCACAGTCGGCCATTCATTGCCCCGTTGGCGAGGCGCTCGAGCCGGTCGCCCAAGCGGCGGATTCCCAACGCCTGCTCGCCATCGCTCGGCGCGTGGCCGCGACCGACTGCACGGTGCTGATCTGGGGCGAATCGGGCACCGGCAAGGAGGTGCTCGCCCGCTATATTCACCGCCGCTCGCTGCGCGTCAACGGGCCGTTCGTGGCGGTCAATTGCGCGGCCATACCCGAGAACATGCTCGAGGCGATGCTGTTCGGTTACGAGCGCGGCAGCTTCACCGGTGCGCACGCGGCGCATCCGGGCAAGTTCGAGCAGGCGCAGGGCGGTACGCTGCTGCTCGACGAGATCACCGAGATGCCGCTCGGACTGCAGGCCAAGCTGCTGCGCGTATTGCAGGAGCGCGAAGTCGAGCGCATCGGAGGCCGCGAGACCATCAGTCTGCAAGTGCGCGTCATCGCCACCACCAACCGGCGGCTGCGCGAGGAGGTCGCCGCCGGGCGCTTGCGCGAGGATCTCTATTACCGGCTGAACGTCTTTCCGCTGGCGATCGTCCCGTTGCGATTGCGGCGCGACGACGTGCTGCCGCTCGCCATGCGGTTGTTGACCGCGCGGTGCGGCCCCGGACGGCCGATTCCGGCATTGAGCGCCGAGGCGGCCCACCGGTTGCTCACCTATTCCTGGCCCGGCAATGTGCGCGAGCTCGACAACCTGCTGCAGCGGGCGCTGATTCTGCTCAACGGCCCGGTGATCGGTGCCGAGCATATTCAGTTCGAGCTCGCCAACGAAGCGCCGGGCACGGCGCCGGAGCCGGCGCAGCCGGCCGCGGCCGGCGTCAGCTCGCTGGCCGGATCGCTGATTCAGGCCGAGCGCGATCTGATCCTCGATGCGCTGAAGAGCGGCCAGGGCAACCGGCGCGAGGCGGCCGAGCGGCTCGGCATCAGTCCGCGCACGCTGCGCTACAAGCTGGCGCGCCTGCGCGAGTCGGGCGTGGAAATTCCGGTGGCTTGAAGGAGAGCGCGATGAGTGAGATGGCAATCAATCAGGTGTTGGCACAGATCCGCGCCATGTCGTCCCAGGTGCGTCTGGATGCGCCGCGGCCGGCGGGACTCGGCGCGCCGCTGCAGTCCGGCGCGACGGCGGCCTCCGGTACGGGCGAATTCGCCGCGATCCTCAAGCGCGGCATCGATGCGGTGAATCAGAGCGAGCAGCGGGCCAGTGCGCTCGCCGACGCGTTTTCGCGCGGCACGCCCGGAGTGTCGCTGCCGCAAGTGGTGCTGCAGGTCGAGAAGGCCAGCGTGTCGTTCGACGCCCTGACCCAGGTGCGCAACCGCCTGATCACCGCCTACCAAGACATCATGAACATGCAGATGTAGCACCTGATCATGGCTGCCGAATCCACTGTGTTGCGGGCCACACCGGCCATTCCCTTCAATCTGCGACCGTTGCTCCTGCTGGTCGGCATCGCCGCGGCGGTTGCCGCCGGCGTCTGGATCGTGCTGTGGTCGCGCGGACCGACCTACAGCCTGCTGTACGCCAACCTCTCGGCGCAGCAGGAGTCGCAGGTCGTGCAGGCGCTGCAGTCCGCGCAGATTCCCTACCGGCTCGACGCCGCATCCAATGGCGTACAAGTTCCGGCCCAGCAGCTCGACGCGGCGCGTCTGAAGCTGGCGGGGCAGGGAGTGGTCGGAGGCGACAGCTTCGCTGATCTCGACAAGGGCTCGGGATTCGGGGTGAGCCAGTTCATCGAGAACGTGCGCTACCAGCACGCGCTCGAGCAGGAGTTGGCCCGCACCATCGCCAGCATGCGGCAGATCGCCGGGGCGCGCGTCAACCTGGCCGAGCCGCGCCAATCGGTGTTTCTCAGCGATCAAACCGCGGCCAGCGCTTCGGTGTTCGTGCAACTGCGCGCCGGCAACGTGCTCGGCCCGGAGCAGGTGCAGGCGATCGTCAACCTGGTCGCCTCGAGCGTGCCGAATCTAACCCCGAGTCACGTGACGGTGGTCGATCAGAACGGCCAGCTGCTGTCCGGACCGCAGGGCGACAGTCGCTATTCACTCGATGAACGCGGTTACGACATGACGCGCCGCATCGAGGCGGACGATCAGCAGCGTATCGTGACGCTGCTGACACCGCTGGTCGGGCCGGGGCTGGTGCACGCCGACGTGGTCGTTGCCCTGAACACCGCCAGCCGGGAGGAGGCGCAGGAACTGTACCGGCCGCACAGCCAGATCGTGCGCAGCGAGCAGATCTCCGAGCAGACCAGCGGCGCAGGTGGCCCAGGCGGGGTTCCGGGCTCGCTTTCCAACGAGCCGCCGGTGCCCGGTACGCTGGCCAGTCTACCGAAGAAGACGCCGGCCGCCGCGCGGCCCGGCGCCGCGGCCAAGGCCGCCGGCGGTAAGACCGCGGCGCGGGGCGCCGCCGCGGTGCACCCGGCTCTCAAGACGGTCGGCGGCGTCGGCGTCGGCGGTCACGTGCTCTCGAGCAACGTGACGCGAAATTACGAGATCGATCGCACGCTCGACTACTCGCGGCAGCCGCCCGGGCAGATCCGCCGACTTTCCGTGGCGGTGCTGCTCGGCTATCGCCCGGTCAAGGGCGCCAACGGCAAGATCACGCAAGTCCCGCTGTCCGCGGCGGAGCTTGCGCGGGTGACGCAGCTGGTCAAGAGTGCGGTCGGATTCAATGCGGCCCGTGGCGACAGCGTGAGCGTCGTCAACGAGCCGCTCGATCTGCCGCGCGCCTCGGGCGGCCAGTTCGTGCATCCATCCCTGTGGCAGCGCCCGCTGTTCCTCACCCTGCTGAAGGTCGTGGTCGGCTTGATCGGGGTGCTGGCGCTGGTTCTGGCCGTGCTGCGGCCGCTGGTGCGTTCGCTGCTCACGGCGAGCGCCGCGCCCGCGCAGCTGGCGCCCGCGGCGCTTGCGGACGGGTCGCCGCAGGCGCAGAAGGAGGCGGTGGTGAAGGAACTCTCGCACGACCAACAGGTCGTCAACGCGCGCGCCATGGTCGGTCAGGACCCCAAGCGCGTCGCGCAGCTGGTGCGCGGCTGGGTAGGGAACGATGAGTGACCGCGGCGCCACCAAAGGCACAAGCCGCAGCGGCACCGAGCGGGCCGCGATCCTGCTACTGACGCTCGGGGAGCACGAGGCGGCACAGGTGCTCAAGCACATGGGGGCCAAGGAAGTGCAGCGTATAGGCGCGGCCATGGCCAATCTGAGCAATGTGTCGCTCGAGGAAGTGCAAAACGTCATCTCGGAGTTCAATTCCAGTGTCGCCACTCAGACCTCGGTCGGCGTCGGGGCGGATGAGTTTCTGCGCAAGGTTCTGGTCGATGCGCTCGGCGCCGGCAAGGCCGAGAGCGTCATCGATCGGATCAACATCGGCCGCAGCAGCAAGGGCCTGGAGGCGCTGAAGTGGATGGACTCGCGGGCGGTGGCCGAACTGGTCCGCCAGGAGCACCCCCAGATCATCGCCATCGTGCTCGCCTATCTGGAGGCAGATCAGGCCGCGGAAGTGCTGACGCTGCTGCCCGAGACGGTTCGCCCGGAAGTGGTGGCGCGCATCGCGCTGCTCGACGGCGTGCAGCCGAACGCGCTGTCCGAGCTCGACGACATCATCGAGAAGCAGTTTGTCGGCAGGTCGACCGGCAAGACTTCGGTGCTCGGCGGCGCCAAGGCTGTGGCCAACATCATCAATTTCCTCGATCCCAGCCAGGAGAGCGCGCTGATGGAGCAGGTGGCCAAGAACGACGCGGCGCTCGCGGCGCGCATCGAGGAACTGGTCTTCGTGTTCGACAACCTGCTCGAGCTCGATGATCGCAGCATGCAGGAGCTGCTGCGGCAGGTGCCGAGCGATCAATTGCTGCTGGCGCTGAAGGGCACGGATGATGCATTGAAGGAAAAGATCTTCAAGAACATGTCGCAGCGCGCCGCGGAGATGCTCAAGGACGACCTGGAGGCCAAGGGACCGGTGCGGCTCTCGGAGGTGGAAGAGGCGCAGAAGGAAATCCTGAAAGTGGCCCGCAAGCTCGCCGAGAGCGGCGCCATCGCCATCGGCGGCAAGGGCGAGCAGTATGTCTGAGCCGACCGCCCAGCGCGCCGGCGCCGCGCGCATCGAGCGCTGGCAACTGCCGCAGGTCACCGGCCCGGTGGTCGGTCTCGGGGTGGCGGCGCGTGCGCAGGTGAGCGAGCTGCACAAGGCGTTGCAACAGGCCGAGACGCGCGGCTACGAGGCGGGTCTGGCTCGCGGCGAAAGCGCGGTCCAGGCCCGGCTGGCGGCTCTCGAGGAGCGCGCGCGGCGACTCGACGCCGTGCTCGGCGCGCTCGCCGCGCCCCTCGCGCAGCTCGATGCCGAGGTCGAGGCGGATTTGGTGAGCCTGGCGCTGGCGGTCGGCAAACAGCTGGCGCGGCGCGAGCTGCATCAGGAGCCGGCACAAGTCATCGCGATCGTGCGCGAATCGCTCGCCCAGCTGCCGACCACTGCGCGCGACGTGCGCGTGCTACTGCATCCGGAGGATGCCGCGGCGGTGCGCGAGCATCTCACGCCCGCCGCGGGCGAGCGGCATTGGACGATCGTGGAAGACGCCACGCTGGCGCGTGGGGGTTGCCTGGTGCAGAGCGAGTCCTCGCGCGTCGATGCGTTATTCGAGAGCCGTGTCGCAGCCATCACCGCCGGGGCGCTCGGTGATCTGCGCGCCGGCGAGCGCAATGCGCCATGAGCGAGCAACTCCAAGCCAAGCGTGCGGCGCTTTGGCGCGCGGGCCTGCGCCGCAGCCTGTTGGCGGTGGAGCGCACGGCGCCGCCGCCGCTGGAGGGCGCGCTCACGCGCATGGTGGGTCTGACGCTCGAGGCGGCAGGCTGCCAGGCCTCGGTCGGCGATTACTGCGATGTGATCACCGGCGATGGTGCGCACATCGAGTCCGAAGTGGTCGGTTTTTCGGGGGATCGTCTGTATCTGATGCCGGCCGGTGACGCGCACGGACTCGGTCCAAGCGCGCGGGTGATTCCGCGCCGGGGCGCCGGCACGGTGCGCGTCGGGCCGGAACTGCTCGGGCGCATCATCGACGGTGGCGCCCAGCCGCTCGATGGCCTCGGGCCCATTGCCTGTGCCCATACCGTCCGCCTGGCCGGCCGGCCGATCAATCCACTCTCGCGCCAGCCGATCAGCGAGCCGCTCGACGTCGGTATCCGGGCGATCAACTCGGTGCTGACGATCGGCCGCGGGCAACGCGTCGGACTGTTTGCCGGCAGCGGCGTCGGCAAGAGCGTGCTGCTCGGCATGATGGCGCGCTACACCAGCGCGCAGGTGATCGTGGTCGGTCTGATTGGCGAGCGCGGCCGCGAGGTCAAGGAATTCGTCGAGCGTATCCTCGGTCCGGAGGATCGCACACGGGCGGTGGTGGTGGCTGCGCCGGCCGACGCCGCGCCGCTGATGCGCCTGCGCGGCGCCTGGCTCGCCACGGCGATCGCGGAGTATTTCCGTGATCAGGGCGCCAGCGTGCTGTTGCTGATGGATTCCCTGACACGCTTCGCACAGGCGCAGCGCGAGATTGCGCTGGCGATCGGCGAGGCGCCCGCCACCAAGGGGTATCCACCCTCGGTGTTCGCGCGGCTGCCGCAATTGGTCGAGCGCACCGGCAATGGGGCGCGGGGCGCAGGCTCGATCACCGCGTTCTACACCGTGCTCGCCGAGGGTGACGATCAGAACGATCCGATCGCCGACGCGGCGCGCGCCATTCTCGATGGGCATATCGTGTTGTCCCGGCGGATCGCCGAAAGCGGTCAGTATCCGGCCATCGACATCGAGGCGTCCGTCAGCCGGGCCATGAACGAAATCGTCTCGCCCGCCCAGTTCGGCGCCGCCCGCCGGTTCCGCCAGATTCTCTCGACCTACCAGCAGCACCGCGATCTGGTGGCGATCGGGGCTTACCAGCGCGGCAGCGACCCGCGGGTCGATCAGGCCATCCGGCTGTGGCCGGGTGTGCAGCAGTTTCTCCAACAGGATATGCGCGAGCGCGTCGACCTTGCGGCGAGCCTCGCCGCGCTCGACGGCCTGCTCGCCGAAGGCAAGGCATGAAAAAGACGCAACGAATCGCGCTGGTACAACGCGTGGTAGGCGATATCGAGCGGCGCAAGGCCGAGGCGCTCGCGCTCAGCGAGCAGCGCGTGCGCGAGACCCAAGCCCGCCTCCATGAGCTGGAGAACTATCGAGCGACGTACCTACAGGACTTCCAGCGACGGGCGCAGACCGGTCTCGACGGTGCCGGCGTGCGCGAGTACCAGGTGTTCCTCGGCCGGCTCGATGAGGCGCTGCAGCATCAGAGTCAGTTGCTCGGGCAGGCGCAACTGCAGCGCACCAGCGAGCTGGAGAGTTGGCGCGGCGCCGCCCAGCGCGCATCCCAGATCGACACCCTGGCCGAACATTGGCGGGTCGAGGAACGCGGAGCCGAGGAGCGGCGTGCGCAGCGCGAGACGGACGAACATTCACAACAGCAGTGGAGCCGCGGGAGAGCCATTCGTGCCAACTGACAGTTTGCGCAGCGTGAGCGCCCCACCATCCGGACCGGCTCCCCCGCCCGCGCCGGCCGCATCGCTCGGGGCCGGCATGGCCGGGGAATCCCCGCCCGAAGGCGCGCTCGGGCCGGCCTCCTCGGAGGACGGTGTGGGCCGAACGACCGGCTCAGCCGGCGCGCAGTCCCGCGCCGCTGCGGCGGACACGGGCGCTCGCCCGAGCGGGTCGCGCGCGCGATCCGAGCAGGGCCCGCCCACGGGACGCGGTGGCGGAGCGAGTGCGCCGCCGAAGGGCCCGGTCGGCCAGAGCGCGGCCGGAAACAGTACGCCACCGGCGAAGACCGCGCCGCCGGGCAGCGATTTTTCGCAGACGTTGGCGTTGTCTCTGGCCGCGCCGGAGCGGACAGCGGCACGGACTGCGAGCGCCCCGGGAGGCAAATCGGCCAAGGCGGGCGCCGCGCATACCGGCCACGACAACAAAGACGATCCGGTCGCGGTGGCTATGGCCTTGATGGATCGGGCGGGTTCGGCGCCGCCGCCACCGGCGGTGGTGACGACATCGGCGCAGGTCCATGCGGGCAAGCCGGCGGTCGACTCAGTTGTCGTGGCGCAAGCGGGACAGTCTGCGGACGCGGCGGCGCAGGCGGCGGCCGCCGTTCATGCGGCCCTGGAGGAATCGGTGCCGGGCGCAGCGGCCGCCGCCGGACATGCCGGCGCCGCGCCGAGCGCCGGGCAGCCCAACGGTGCGGCCCCGCTCACTGCCGCGCAGCTCGTGGCGAGCACCCAAGCCTTCTCCAGCGGCCTGTCCGGCGCGGCCGGCGGGCCGGCGTTGACGGCGACGGTTGGGTCGGGCGCGTGGACCGAGCAGCTCGCGGCGCGGTTGACCTGGATGACACAACAGGGCATCCAATCCGCTTCACTGCAGCTCTCGCCGCCGAATCTCGGGCCTCTGCAGGTGAGCATCTCGGTCCAGCATGGACAGGCGAGCGTCTGGTTCGGCGCGGCACAGCCAGAAACCCGTCAGGCTCTCGCGCGTGCGCTGCCGGAGCTGCGCACGCTGTTTGCCAATCAGGGATTATCGCTGACCGATTCCGGCGTCTCGCGCGATGCGCCGCGGCAATCGCGGGCTGGCGCGGGCGGCGCGGTCACGGCGGTCGATGCGGCGCCCGGCACAGCGAGTGATGTGATCGGTGCGGTGGCGGTGCCGCGCGGCGCCGGGCTGATCGACACCTACGCGTGAGCGTCGATCGCGGCGCGCCCGGCCGCTCATGAGCCCGGATCCAGCATGTGTTCACATGCGGCCGGGCGCATGTCGTGCGGCGATCTGACGGCGGTGGCGGCGGAAAGCGATCTTGGCGATGACGGCGCAGAGCGCATCATCGAGCGGCTCGAAGCGAATCTTGACCTCGCCGGTGTCGGCTACGGCGGTGATGCGGCCGCTGAGGCGCAGGGGTTGGGCGATGCACTCGTGCAGATAGATCTCCAGGACACCCGGCGCGCCGATTTGCGGCGCCTGACCGGCAGGTCGCCACAGTGCGCCGTGGGCATTGAAGCGCAGGGGCACCGGTGCCGGCCGCGGCCGATTCAGCGCCAACAGCTGGCCGACCAGCGCAAGCAGCAGGGTCATCTTGCGGTCCAGGCGCTGGATCTCGGCCGCCAACGGGGCGTTTTCCTCGGCCTGTTCGACCACAGGGTGGTCCTCCAGCGCATCCCAGGCCTGCATCACCTGCAGGTTGCGCTCGGCAAGGCCCACTGCGGCCGCAGGCTCCGGCGGCGGGGAGTTCCAGCGCACGGGCATGACGTCCTGGAACGCCAGCTCTTCGTAGAGCACCACGGTGTCGGCGGGATCTAACATAATTCGGTCCGGCCGGCGTTGCGACCGAGGTCGTTCAGCCGGCGCTCGGTAACGTTGATACGCGCGGTGCGTCGTGCGCCGCTTCGAAGAAGAAACGGCGGACCAGCAGCGCCTGCTCGAGCCGCCCCTTGCGCACGTACGTCTGGTAGAGCAGATCCTTCATCACTTCGAGCAATACGCCAGCGTCGTGGTTGTCCAGCATCGGCGTACCCGGGCGCGGGTCCGCGGCGATGCCGAAGAGGATGCTGCGGACCTTGGCGAAGGTTTCCGGGGCGAGCGCGGCGATTTCTCGGACCTCGTTGAGCAGGTCGAACAGCTTGAGCTTGCCGGCCTCGCCGAGATCGGCGAACAGAGCATGCGCCGTGCGCCTGCACATCGAGGCGAACGCGTTGTAGGCGCCGCAGCTGTAGCACGTCAGCGCTTCTTTGAAGAGTATTTCGATCTCTTCCGGCAGATGAGTGAAATCGAAGCGCTCGCGCGCCCGCTCGACCTCGATGAACTGTGGGGCCAGCTCCACACGGCTCGGGCCGTAGGCGCGGGCCGTGAAACGCAGAAAGATCGGTGCCAGGCACGCATCGCAGCGGAACACCATGCCGATCTGAGCCGGCCGGTAGGCCTGGAGTTCCTGGAAGCGCGGCACGGCCGTGGCCGTGACGTGCGTAACGACCTGACAGTGCGGACAGGTGAGCACCAAGCGCTTGCCCTGAGCGTGGATCAGCCGGCTTTCAGTGTCGATGTGAGACATGGCGGGCGCTGGGGCAACTGTCTTGTGTGGTAGCCTTTGCCGGCGTGCCATTATAACCCATTTGGGCCACCGGGCGATGTGCGGTGGCCGGGACTTGCGCGGCCCGGCGTGGCGGCACTGCGCCGAACAGGCGGGCGACATCGACCGGCGACGGCGGCAGCGCGTTCCCGGCGGCGGGCAGGTGGGGGCTAGAGCCGCGGCTGGGCCCCGCGATGAGCTGTTCCTGACAGCGCGCGGAAGACTGCGGCGCCGAAGGGCCTTGCATCCGGTGCGCGCTTCTGTGCGGCCGGACTTGCCTCGCTCGGCTGGGCCGGGCGGTGGCCCCGATCCGCCCCGCCCGCTCGTCGGTAGAGGCTTTCACCTGACTGAAAGCTCACGCCGCGGTGCGAACCGATGCACGGTTCGCAGCGCAATCGTACCGGCCGGCGGACATCCCGCGGCGCGGTGAGTTAAACCGCCGGGGGCGCTCCGGTCCCGGTTCGCTTCAACGTGTCAAGGGCTTGTAGCGGATGCGATGCGGTTGATCGGCCGCATCGCCCTTGCGGCGTTTGCAATCCTCGACGTATTCCTGGTAGTTGCCCTGGAACCAGACCACCTGCGAGTCGCCCTCGAAGGCGAGGATGTGGGTGGCGATGCGGTCGAGGAACCAACGGTCGTGGGAGATCACGATCGCGCAGCCGGGGAAGCTCAGCAGCGCCTCCTCCAGCGCGCGCAGCGTCTCGACGTCCAGGTCGTTGGTGGGCTCATCGAGCAGCAGCACGTTACCGCCGCTGCGCAACACTTTGGCGAGGTGTACGCGGTTGCGCTCGCCGCCGGAGAGCTCGCCGATGGTCTGTTGCTGTTGAGTGCCCTTGAAATTGAAGCGCCCGACGTAGCTGCGCGAGGGTGTCTCGTAGTTGCCCACCTTGATCAGGTCGAGCCCGCCGGAAATCTCCTCCCACACGGTCTTGCGGTCATCGAGCGTCTGCCGTGATTGATCGACATATGCGAGTTTGACGGTCGGCCCAACGCGAATCTCGCCGGCGTCCGGCGATTCGGCGCCCGTGAGCATGCGCAGCAGCGTGGTCTTGCCCGCGCCGTTTGGACCGACGATTCCGACGATACCGCCGCGTGGCAGATCGAAGGACAGCTCATCGATCAGCAACCGCTCGCCGTAGGCCTTGCGCAGGCCGTGGACCTCGATCACGTGTTCCCCGAGCCGATCGCCGGGCGGGATGTAGATCTCGCTGGTCTCGTTGCGTTGCTGGAACTCGCGTGAGGCGAGTTCCTCGTAGCGTTGCAGGCGTGCCTTGCTCTTGGCCTGCCGAGCCTTGGGGTTCTGGCGCACCCACTCGAGCTCGTGCTCCAGGGTCTTGCGCAACGCCTCGCGCTCGCGCTCCTCGATGCGCAGGCGTTGCTCCTTCTGCTCGAGCCACGAGGAGTAGTTGCCGTGCCAGGGGATCCCGTGGCCACGGTCAAGTTCAAGAATCCACTCGGCCACATTGTCGAGAAAGTAACGATCATGAGTCACGGCGATGACCGTGCTCGGATATTGCTCCAGATAGCGTTCGAGCCATGCGATCGATTCGGCATCGAGATGGTTGGTGGGCTCATCGAGCAAGAGCATGTCCGGGGCTGACAGCAGCAGCCGGCACAACGCCACCCGGCGCTTCTCGCCGCCGGAGAGGGTGCCGATCCGCGCCGTCCACGGCGGCAGGCGCAGCGCATCGGCGGCGATGTCCAGCTTGCGCGACAGCTCCCAACCGTCCGCCGCATCGATCGCATCCTGCAGCTTGGCCTGCTGCTCGAGCAGGGTGCTCATCTGCTCGTCGCTCATCGGCTCGGCGAATCGGTCGCTCAGACGATTGAAGTCCTCGATCAGCTGCAACGTCTCCCCGACACCCTCCATGACGGTGGTGCGCACATCGCTTTCGGGATCGAGTTGCGGCTCCTGCGGCAGATAGCCGACGCGGATGCCGTTCTGCGGTCGCGCTTCGCCGTCGAACTCGCTGTCCTGGCCGGCCATGATCCGCAGCAGCGAGGACTTGCCGGCACCGTTCAAGCCCAGCACCCCGATCTTGGCGCCGGGAAAGAACGACAGGCTGATGTCGCGCAGAATGGTGCGCTTGGGCGGCACGATCTTGCCGACCTTCTGCATGGTAAAGATGTATTGAGCCATAATTCCGTCGAGCAGCTTCAGAGCCCAGGCTCGGTCCTGCGTTGATCTGTCCCTGACAGCACACGCAGGACCCGCCATCCGGTTCGCGCGTCTGTGCGGTCGGACGTGACACCCTCGGCTGAGCCGAGCGGCGTCCCGGATCCGCTCCGCGCGCTTTACGTCCCGCCCACTCGGCGGGCGAGGCTTTCACCTGACTGATACTTTATACAGTCACGCGAACCGATGCAAGGCCGGGGTGAAATCGTACCTGCCGGCGGACATCTCGCTGCGGGGTGATGTACATCGCCGGTCTCGCTCACGTCCCGGTGCGCTTCGGCGCGGCGCAGCGGGCTCGCGGCCGGCTCGAGCGGGAGCCTGCCGCGCGACGCCCCCTTCGGTACAATCGGCGCTCGCGCGCATGACCCGAGGATCACCATGTTCGATAAATCCCAGGACATCCACCACTTCGATCCGGAGCTGGCCCGCGCCATCGATGGCGAGCGACGCCGGCAGGAGGAGCACATAGAGCTCATCGCTTCGGAGAACTACGCCAGTCCGCGCGTGCTCGAGGCGCAGGGGTCGGTACTGACCAACAAATATGCGGAGGGCTATCCGGGGCGGCGCTATTACGGCGGGTGCGAGTACGTCGATATCGCCGAGCGGCTGGCCATCGAGCGGGCCAAGCAACTGTTCGGCGCCGCGTACGCGAACGTGCAGCCGCATTCCGGCTCGCAGGCGAATGCGGCGGCGTATTTCGCGCTGCTGCAGCCCGGGGATGCCATCCTCGGCATGAGCCTTGATCATGGTGGGCATCTTACCCACGGCGCGCGCGTCAATTTTTCCGGGAAATTCTTCCGTGCGGCGCAGTACGGGATCCGCTCCGATACGGGCGAAATCGACTATGAGCAGGTCGAGCGGCTGGCCGGCGAGCACCACCCGAAGATGATCATCGCGGGTTTCTCGGCATACTCGCGCGTGGTCGATTGGGCGCGCTTCGCCGCGATCGCCCGCGGCGTCGGCGCCTATCTCGTGGTGGATATGGCGCATGTGGCGGGGCTGGTCGCCGCCGGGCTGTATCCGAATCCGCTGCCGCACGCCGACGTGGTCACCACCACCACGCACAAGACGCTGCGCGGGCCCCGGGGTGGGCTGATCCTGGCGCGCGCCAACGAGGAAATTCACAAGAAGCTCAACTCGCTGGTCTTCCCCGGCACCCAGGGCGGGCCGTTGATGCACGTGATCGCGGCCAAGGCGGTGGCGTTGCTCGAGGCGCTGCAGCCGGAGTTCGTGCACTACCAGCGGCAGGTGCTCGCCAACGCGCGGGCCATGGCGGCCCGCTTGGCCGGCCATGGCTACACCATCGTTTCCGGCGGCACCGACAATCACCTGTTCCTGCTCAGTCTCATCGGTCGCGACATCACGGGCAAGGATGCCGACGCCGCTCTCGGCAAAGCCAACATCACGGTCAACAAGAACGCGGTGCCCAACGATCCGCGGCCGCCGGCCATCAGCAGCGGCTTGCGCATCGGCACACCGGCGGCGACCACGCGCGGCTTCAAGGAAGCGCAGGTCGAGCAGGTCGCCGATTTGATCGCCGCGGTGCTCGATTCCGGGGGCGAGTCCGCGGTGATCGAGCGCACGCGTGCGCGTGCGCTGGAGCTGTGTGCGCGCTTCCCGGTCTACGGCGAGATCTGAGCGGCTTGGCGGCGCGGAACGTCACAGACCATGCGCTGTCCGTTCTGCGGTCACTCTGATACCAAGGTTACTGACTCGCGGCTCGCCGGCGAGGGCGATCAGATTCGCCGCCGGCGGGAGTGTCTGGCTTGCGGTGAGCGGTTCACGACCTTCGAGGCTCCCGAGCTGGTGATGCCGAGCGTCATCAAGAGTGACCGGCGCCGCGAGGCCTTCGATGAGGCCAAGCTGCGTTCGGGAATGGCAAAGGCGCTGGAGAAGCGCCCGGTGCCGCGCGAGGCCATCGACACCGCGGTGAGCCGCATCGTGCACCGGGTGCGCACGCTGGGCGAGCGGGAGATCGGTTCCGGCGCCCTGGGCGAGCTGGTCATGGAGGAATTGCGCCAGTTGGACGAGGTGGCCTACGTGCGCTTTGCCTCGGTGTACCGCCACTTCGAGGATATCGAGGCGTTTCATGAGGAAATCCGCAAGTTGCGCGATGCACGCCTGCCGCGCGTTGCGCGTCGGCGCAAGGTCGGCGCAGCGCCGGCGGCGCGCCGACAGCAACTGTCGCTGCTGCCCACGGAACCGCTGCCCGAGGACGAAGGCGGCAAGGGACAGCACTGAGATCCTGGCATGATGTTTTCGGTCTTTGATCGCGATGCGATGGAGCGGGCGCTGGAGCTCGCCGCGCGAGGACTCGAGACGACGCAGCCGAACCCGAGAGTGGGCTGCGTGATCGCTCGGGACGGGCGGATCGTGGGTGAGGGTTGGCACGCTCGCGCCGGTGAGGCGCATGCGGAAGTCATGGCGTTGCGCGCGGCGGGCGCAGATGCCGTCGGGGGGACCGCTTACGTGACCCTGGAGCCGTGCGCGCATCATGGGCGCACGCCGCCGTGCGTCGACGCGCTGCTGCAGGCGAATGTGGCGCGTGTCGTATTCGCCGTCGCCGATCCCAATCCGAGGGTCAACGGCCTCGGCGCGCGCCTGCTGCGTGAGCAGGGGGTGCAGGTGGAGTCGGGCTTGTTGGCGCCCGAGGCGCAGGCGCTGAACGAGGGATTCTTCAAGCGCATGCGCGCCGGACGCCCATGGGTCCGGGTCAAGCTTGCCGCGAGTCTCGACGGCCGTACGGCGCTCGCCAACGGCGAGAGCCGCTGGATCACGGCAGCGGCGGCGCGCGAGGACGTCCAGCACTGGCGGGCGCGCAGTTCGGCGATTCTGACCGGCGTCGGTACCGTACTGGCGGACGATCCGCGTCTCGATGTGCGGCTGAGTGAGCCGTCCGGCGGACCGCGACCGGCGCTGTTGCGCGTCGTGCTGGATTCCCGCTTGCGCACGCCCGGCGAGGCGCGGCTGTTTGCGCTGCCGGGCGAGGTGATGGTGGTGAGCGCGCCGCCGCCGCCCGGGATCGAGGCGGCATACGCCCAGCGGCTCGCGCGCCTGTCGCGGCATGCGACAGTGGTGACGCTGCAGCCCGATCCGTGCGGTCGGGTGTCGCTGCCGAAGACCCTCGATCTGCTGGGGGAGCGCGAAATCAATGAATTGTGGGTCGAGGCGGGACCGCGGCTGGCCGGGGCGCTGCTTGCCGAGCGGCTCGTCGATGAGCTTATTTTATACGTGGCGCCGAAGCTGCTCGGTCCGCAGGCTCGGCCGTTGGCCGAGCTGCCTGAATTGACACGGCTGCAGGATGCGCCGGGGTTTGTCATGATGGAGGCCCGGCCGATCGGGGAGGACCTGCGGGTGCGGTTGCGGCCCGATCGGCAAGCGTCGGGCCCAGAGCCCGCAATGCAGCGGAGGTAAGCGGCGTGTTTGCCGGAATCGTGCAAGATGTGGGACGGCTCGTCTTCCGTGAGCAACGCCAGGGCGATCTGCGGATGGGCTTCGCATTCGATCGGCTCGACCCGGCCGGAATGCGCCTCGGGGACAGCGTCTGCGTGCAGGGTTGTTGCCTGACGATCGTGGAGCTGGAGCAGCGCGGTTTTCGCGCCGATGTCTCGCGCGAGACGCTTGCGGTGACGACCCTCAGCGAGATGCAGCTCGGCGCGCGCGTCAATCTGGAGCCGGCGCTGAAGATCGGCGATCCGCTCGGCGGCCATCTGGTCGCCGGCCACGTCGATGGCCTCGGACAGGTGGTGGCGCTCGACGATGACGCCCGCTCGCGCCGCATGGATGTGGCGCTGGTGGATGATGTGCTCCTGCGCTACATCGCCCGCAAGGGATCGATTGCCGTCGACGGTGTGAGCCTGACGGTCAACGAGGTTCATCACGACATATTCCGGGTCAACCTCATCCCGCACACCCGTGATGTCACCACGCTCGGCTCGCTCGGGCCGGCCGCGTTCGTCAATCTCGAGGTCGATTTGATGGCCCGATATGCGGAGCGGTTGCTGCGGTATTCCAGTGAGACCGATTCGGACTGAGTCCGAGCCACGCCGGCCGCCTTGGGCGTCCCCGCGCATGCGCACCGCACCGCTGGGGCTGCTTGCCCTGGCGGCGCTGCTCCTCGGGCCGCGTGCGGATGCGGCGGTGCGCGTCGGCCGGCCGACCCCGCCGTTGATCGCGCGCGATGGGTCGAGGGCTTGTCGAGCCTCTACCGTCACCGGCTGCAGTCACGGCTTGTGCCGCTTCTGGCGGCGCTGAAGCATCAGCGCCGCGGTCCGCCCGGCGGTCGTACGCGGCGCCCGCGGCCCGCACGCTATACTTGGCCTATTCCAGGCAACAGACGCACACGATGTCCAAAGTCCTTCCTCTGGCCGGCAAGATGCCTCCCGCCGGCGGGCCGTTCAATACCGTCGAGGAGATCCTTGTGGACCTCAGGGCGGGCCGGATGGTCATCATCATGGACGATGAAGAACGGGAGAACGAGGGTGACCTGATCATGGCGGCCGAGCGGGCGACCCCGCAGAGCGTGGCGTTCATGATCCGGTATACCAGCGGGATTCTGTGCGTGCCCATGGAAGAAGAGTGGCTGGATCGGCTCGATCTGCCGCAGATGGTCGCGAACAACAGCGAATCCCACCGAACCGCCTTCACGGTTTCCGTGGATGCCGTCTCCGGAACGACCACGGGGGTGTCCTCCAGCGACCGGGCGCAGACCATCCGCACCCTCGCTCGCCCCGACGCCAGGGGCACGGATTTCACCCGTCCCGGGCACATTTTCCCCCTGCGCGCACGCCGGGGTGGCGTGCTGGTGCGCACCGGGCACACCGAAGCGGCGGTCGATCTGTGCCGGCTCGCCGGAATGCAGCCGGTGGGCGTGATCTGCGAGCTGATGAACGAGGATGGATCCATGGCCCGGCGCCAGGACTTGCATGCGTTCGCGGCGCGCCATGAGCTGCGAATCGGCACCATCTCCGACTTGATTCGCCACCGGTTGCGCAATGAGCGATCCGTTCAACGAGTCGCGGAACAGCCGGTTGCGACCGAGTTCGGAGAATTCCGGCTCTACGCCTATCAGGATCAGGTCAGCGACGAGGTGCACCTGGCGCTGGTCAGGGGGCGGATCGAGACGGATGCCCGGCCGTTGGTTCGCGTACACCTCGCCGATCCGCTGCGCGACCTGCTCGGCATCCGCGCCGATCCGCTCGCGTGGACATTGCGGGCCGCCATGGAGCGCATCGCGCGGGCGGGCAGCGGGGTGATCGTGATTCTGCGCGAGCGCGAAGCGCCGAACGATTTGCTCGATGGCTTACGCTCGTTGACGCCGCCCGCCGGAGCGGGCGCGACGGCCCATGCCGCCCGCCGAGACGGACAGGTGCTCAAGACCTTCGGCATCGGTGCGCAGATCCTGAAGGACCTCGGGGTCACTCGCATGCAGGTTCTGTCCGCCCCGAAGCAGATCCACGGGATCGCCGCTTTTGGTCTGGAAATCGACAGCTACGTCGGAGAGGACTCTTGAGCGGGCCGCACCGCGTGGAAGGACCGCTCGATGCTCGAGGCCGCAAGGTCGCTCTCCTGGCCGCTCGGTTCAACGACTTCATCGTGGCGAGCCTGCTGAAAGGCGCGGAAGGGTCCTGGGTGGCGCATGGGGGGGCGCTGGAGGACCTGTTGGTGGTGCGGGTGCCGGGCGCGTTCGAGCTGCCGGTGGCCGCACGGCGGCTCGCCGCCAGCGGCCGCTATGATGCACTCGTGGCGCTCGGCTGCGTTATCCGCGGCGGCACGCCACATTTCGAGTATGTCGCCGGCGAATGCGCCGGCGGCTTGCAGCGCGTCGCGTTGGCGACCGGTGTGCCGGTGATCTTCGGCGTGCTCACGGTCGATACGGTCGAGCAAGCCATCGAGCGGGCCGCCACTGGCGCCGGCAACAAGGGTGCCGAGGCGATGGAGGCGGCGTTGGAGATGGCCGGCGTGTTCGCGCAGCTGGGGCCCTGATGGGCACGGCGACTTCCCGGCGCGCGTTGCCGCGGCAACGTTCGGTGGCGCGCAAGCTGGCGCTGCAGGCGCTGTATCGCTGGCAACTGAACGAGTGTTCGTGGCAGGACCTGGTGCAGGAGTTCAGCACCGCGGAGGACATGCCGCAGGCCGACCGCGAGTACTTCCGCGAGCTCCTCGAGACGGTCTGCGCCTCGCATGCCGCCCTCGATGAGCGGCTCGCCGCGCTGATCGATCGCAGTCCGGGGCTGCTCGATCCGGTCGAGCACGCCGCATTGCTGATCGGATTATATGAGCTCTGTCATCGGCCCGATGTGCCCTATGCGGTGGCGATCAGCGAAGCGGTCGCGCTGGCCAAGCGCTTCGGCGCGACCGATGGGCACAAGTACGTCAACGCGGTACTCGATCGGGCTGCACGCGATCTGCGGTCCGACGAGCACTGAGGCGCACAAGCCGCGGACCGCCACATGCCCTTGTCCGAGTTCGAGCTCATCGAGCGCTACTTCCGCAGCTGCGGGCAGCGGCGCGAGGACGTGACCCTCGGTGTCGGCGATGATGCGGCGGTGCTGCGATGCCCGGCCGACACGCAGCTGGCGGCCGCCGTCGATACGCTGGTCGAGGGCGTGCACTTCCCGCGGGGCAGTCCTGCGCAATCCATTGGGCACCGGGCGCTCGCGGTCAATCTGAGTGATCTGGCGGCCATGGGTGCGCGGCCGGCATGGGCGCTGCTCGCGCTCACCCTCAGCGAGGCCGAAGAGCACTGGCTGGAGGAGTTCGCCGCCGGGCTGGGCGCGCTCGCGCGGGCCCATGGTGTTGCGCTCGTCGGCGGCGACACGACGCGCGGACCGCTGTCGGTGACGATCACCGTGCTGGGTCACCTGCCGCCGGGGCGGGCGCTGCGGCGCGGCGGGGGCGCGCCCGGCGATGCGGTCTTCGTGTCGGGAACCCCGGGTGATGCGGCCGCGGGACTAGCTCTCGAGCAGGGGCGGCTGCCGCCGTGCGAGCAGTCCGAGTACCTGCGCCGGCGGTTTCTGTTTCCGATGCCACGCCTGGCGCTCGGCGAGCGATTGCGCGAGCTGGCCAGCGGCTGCATCGATGTATCCGACGGATTGCTCGCCGACGCGCTGAAGCTGGCGCGCGCCAGCGGCTGTGGCGTGGAGCTGATGGCCGGCGCGCTACCGTTGTCGGCGCCGCTGCTCGGCTCAGTCGGGACGTCGCGGGCGCGTGAGCTCGCCCTGAACGGCGGTGACGACTACGAGCTGTGTTTCACGGTGCGGCCGCAGGCACTCGAGCGCCTGACGTGCGAGCTCCCCGCGGCCGAATGGGGCTATACGCGCATCGGGACGCTGCGGGCGGAGCCCGGCGCGCGAGTGATGGGCGAGCACGGTCCACTCGAGGTATCTTCGCTCGGCTACGACCATTTTGCCGGCCTCTAGCGGCCTCGTTTATGTCAAGCGGGGCAGGCGGCGGGCCCCCAATCCATGGGGCGCATCACAGCGCACCGCGCCAGCCGATTCTATGCTGGCGACTGCTTCATCAGTCGCCGCCCACCATGCCCGCTCACGCCACAGGACCCACCGCGCAACCGCATACCCGTGACCGGGCGATTCCCGGGCGGATCGGTAAATACGAAGTGATCAAGGAGGTCGGCCGCGGCAGCACCGGTGTCGTCTATCTGTGCCACGACGCCTACTACGGACGCGATGTCGCCATCAAGGTCTACAACGTTGAGACGGGCGCCGACGATCAGCGAGCGCGAGCGGCGCGCAAAATGTTCTTGTCCGAGGCGCATCTGGTCGGGATGCTGCAGCACCCGTACGTACTGCCGATTTTCGATGCTGGCGAGGAGAACGGCCGCTGCTACATAGTCGCGGAGTACGTTCATCACGCGCGCACCCTCATGACCTACTGCCGTCCCGACAATCTGCTGCCGCTGAACGACGTCATCGAGATCATCTTCAAATGCGCCAAGGCGCTGCACTACGCGCATACGCGCGGCGTGATCCACCGCGATATCAAGCCTTCGAACATCCTGCTGACCCAGGAGGGTGAAGTGCGCGTCATCGACTTCGGCATCGCGCTGGTATCGGATGCCGACATCTCGCGCATCGAGGGCATTGCCGGCAGTCCCTCGTACATGTCGCCCGAGCAGGTGCAGAGCCTGGATCTCACGCCGAGTTCGGACATCTACTCCCTCGGAGCGGTGATGTACGAATTGCTCACCGGTACCCGGCCGTTTCGCGCCGGCAACCTGCAGAAGCTCCTACACCAGATCGTCTATGCGACACCGCCGCCGATTCATCGTGTGCGGCAGGACGTTTCCGAGGAGCTCGAGGGCGTGGTCGTCACCGCGCTGCAGAAGGATCCGGTCAAACGCCAGCGCACCGGGCTCGAGCTGGCGGCCGAGCTGGCCCGGGTCCATCACCAGCTGCGTCAAAGCAACGTGCGGTTCGATCTGCAGGAGCAGTTCGGGGTCTTGAGGCGGCTGAAGTTTTTCCAGGAGTTCTCCCACACCGAAGTCAGCGAGGTGCTGCATGCCAGCGCCTGGCAGCAATACGCCGCCGACGAGCAGATCGTCCGCGAGGGTGAGCTCGACGACCGCTTTTATATCCTGGTCGCGGGCCGTTGCGCGGTCATGCGCCGCGGCGAACTCATCGCCATGCTCGAGACGGGCGATTGCTTCGGCGAGGCGAGCTACGTGCCCGGCGCCAAGCGCACCGCCACGGTACGGGCGGTCGATGCGGTAACCGTGCTGAAAGTGAGCGCCACGCAGCTCGAGCAGGTCTCGGTCTCCTGTCAGCTGCGCTTCAACCGGGTGTTCCTGCGTAGCCTGATCGGGCGCCTGCAGGGGGACTCGCGCTAGGACGGGGCTGGCGAGGGCGAGTCGGGCTACGCTCGGGATTCGCGGCGAGAAGACCTGGGCGCTCAGGATCAACGTGCCAGTCGTTCGAGTGAGCACGCGCCGGCTTTCCCGGGCGTGAAATTTGCAACAGCTTGACGAGAGACGCTGCGACTCACGGTTGCCAAGTGAGAAGCGGGCGCCAAGGTATTCGTCGGCATTTTTGCAGCGACTGGCGCACGGGAAGCGCCCGGCAGTGTGTCTGAGCGCAAAGAGCTGCCCGTCGCGCCGATCCAAGGCGATGGCAGAGTGTGTGAACGGCTGCGAGGGTCGGCTCAAGTTCGTTTTGCTGTCGCCGTTGTGCCCAGGGTTCAATTCAAACCGGTGGGTTCGGAGCGATTTGAGAAAGAATCCCGTCGACGGGATCAAGCTCTGTGGATCCCAGGATTTGCGCCGTGCGGGCAGCGGTTGCGCGCGCGTCCCGCGCAAGCGCCCGGATCGTGTCTGCGGTGTCTTTCACGTGCCCGAGACCTGCTACGCGGCCGTGGAGCCGAAGATGCTTACGCGCTGATTGGGAATTTGGACAACAGTGAACCATTGGGTACAATATCGAATCCGAAAAGTGTGTCTCACTTGCGCCTGCAGTCTTTGATGTTGGTGGCAGACCGGGAGAAGTTCATGGATGCGAATGCACAGCCCTATGGCTCGATCTGGATAGCAGACGCCATGCGGCGTTGTTGTCGCAGTTTGTTTCTGTGTCTCTGCCTTGCCGGCGCGTTCGGTGTGCTGCCGGCACTGGCGGCGCCGCGGCCGCCGCTGCTGCTCGGCACGGCCTGGTATCCCGAGCAGTGGCCCGAGTCGCGTTGGCCGAAGGATCTCGCGCTGATGCAGGCGGCGCACA
>DAHXNE010000084.1 GCA_027366635.1 Gammaproteobacteria bacterium
ATCTCCCTGGGAGCTCGACTCCCCTGAAGGGCCCACGAAGACTACGTGGTTGATAGGCTGGGTGTGTACGGTCAGTAATGACCTCAGCTAACCAGTACTAATTGCCCGTGAGGCTTGACCATATAACCTCAAGCGGTCTGACCGCGAGAGGATGATGCAATGGAGTTGGCGGTGGCCGCGAGGCCGCCGCAACACGGATGGATCACATGTGAACGCGACAAGTGTCGAAACAAAACGACCCGGATTGGAGGCGCACCCGGCCGGCGTAAGCCGGCCGGATGAACCTCAAACAGCTTGCCTGGCGGCCATAGCGAGCGGGAACCACCCGATCCCATTCCGAACTCGGAAGTGAAAACGCTCTGCGCCAATGGTAGTGTGCCCATCGGGCATGTGAGAGTAGGTCACTGCCAGGCTCTTGAACGCAAAACCCCCGCGGACCAACAGGTTCGCGGGGGTTTTTGCCATTGGCGCGTAACCCCAGTCATCACTCGGGCGCGGCTACCGCAGTCTGTCATGTCTCGAGCGCCCGGGCGTTGCGGCGACACCGCGGTGCGCCCGACCCGGCCGCAGGCGCTCGCAACCGGTGGTTCCCGCAACTGCGGGACATGCGACAATGTGCCCATGGGCAATGTCCGATCGGCCGAGACGCTGACCGCGCCCGCTCGCCTGGCGAGGCCCCAGTGCGCCGACGCGGTTCTCATGGTGCGCCCGGCATGCTTCGGCTATAACCCGGAAACCGCCGCCAGCAACACATTCCAACACCCCGGCGGGCCTGCCGATGCCGCCGGAAGCGCTCGCGCCGAGTTCGACGCTTTCGTCGGCGCGCTTCGCGGCGAGGGCGTGCAGGTGTGCGTCGTCGATGACACGCCGGATCCGCCCAAGCCCGATGCGGTCTTCCCGAACAACTGGGTGAGTTTCCACGCGGACGGAACGGTGGTGCTCTACCCGATGCAAGCCCCGAGCCGGCGCCGCGAGCGGCGGCGGGAAGTCGTGGAGGCGGCGGTCGGTGCCACCGGGTTTCGAGTCTCGCGCGTGCTCGATCTGTCCGCACATGAGCGCGAAGGCCGGTATTTGGAGGGCACCGGCAGCCTGGTGCTCGATCATCGGCAGCGCCTCGCCTATGTTTGCCGCTCGTCGCGCTCCGATCCGCGCGTGCTCGAGGCATGGTCGCGCGAGCTCGGTTACGAGCCGATCGCTTTCGACGCGGCGGATGGCGCCGGACGAGCCATATACCACACCAACGTCCTGCTCAGCCTCGGGGAGCGCTCCGCCCTCGTGGGACTCGAGGCGATCGCCGCCATCGATCGCGACCGCGTACTCGAGCGGCTGCGCGCGAGCGGCCGCGAGGTCATTGCGCTCGATCGCGGACAGCTCGAGCATTTCGCGGCCAACGTGCTCGAGCTGGCTACTTGGGATGAGGCATTGGGGGAATACCACGTGCTCGTGCTATCCGAGACCGCCCGGCACGCGCTCTCGCCGGAGACGTTCGCGCGGGTCGCCGCCTGTGCCGATGAGCTGCTCGTGGTTCCGGTGCCGACCATCGAGCGTCTCGGAGGCGGAAGCGTTCGCTGCATGTTGGCCGAGGTGTTCCGGTCCGCATGATCACGCTGATCGTCAAGGCGGTGCTGGCTTACCTGCTCGGCTCGCTGGTCGGGAGCCTCCTGGTCGGGCGCCTGCGCGGGGGCGTCGATATCCGCCGGCTGGGCAGCGGCAATGCCGGCGGTACCAATGCATTGCGCACGCAGGGAAAGGCGTTCGCCTTCTGGGTTCTGCTGATCGACATCGGCAAGGGGTGGCTCGCCACCGGCGTGCTCGCCGCGCTGGCGCTGCCGGGGCTGCCCGTCGGGCCTGCGCGGGAGTGGCTGGTGGCGGTCTGCGGCATTGCCGTGATGCTCGGGCACGTCTATCCGCTGTGGTATGGATTCAAGGGCGGCAAGGCAGTCGCGACGCTGATCGGAGCCGTGCTCGCAGCCGCACCGCTGCTGCTGCTGCCCATGCTCGCGGTCTGGCTGCTCAGTGTGATGCTCCTCGGCTATGTCGGCCTGGCGTCCATGCTCGGTGCCATCACGTTTGCGATCGAGGCGGGCGTGCAGCCTGCTGCGCATGGGGGCCTGCTGTCGTTCGCGGCAGGGGCCGCATTGCTGATCGTGTACACCCACCGGTCGAACATCGTGCGCATGCTCGGTGGAACCGAGCCACGCGCCCGGCGACTGTGGCTGCTCGGACTGCGTTCTCGTTCTTCCTGACATGGTGGCCCGCCGCGGCATCCGCGCAGGTGCGCGCCCGAACGATCCTCTGCCGCTCTCGGCGCGCGTGTTCGCGCAACTTGCCGATGGACGGTTTCATTCCGGTGAGGCGCTCGCCGCGCAGCTCGGCGTCAGCCGCGGGGCGATATGGAAGGCCGTGCGTGCGCTGCGCGGGATCGGCACGGTGGTGCACGCAGTTCCCAACCGCGGCTACCGGATGGCCACGGCCGCCGAGCCGCTCGATGCGGCAAAGATCTGCGAGCATCTGTCCGCGCCGGCGCGCGGCATTGTGCGGCGGATCGAGACGCTCTGGTGCGTGGCATCGACCAACAGCATGCTGTTGGCGCGGCCCAATCTACAGTTCGGTGTCAGCGAAGCCCTGCTGGCCGAGTACCAGAGCGCGGGGCGCGGCCGCCGCGGGCGCGCCTGGTTCGCTCCGCCGGGGGGAGGCATCTGCCTGTCACAGAGCTGGAGTTTTCGGGAAGTGCCCGCGGATCTCGGTGCGCTCGGGCTGGCCGTCGGAGTGTGCGTGCTGCGCGCGCTGCGTCGAGCCGGACTCGCAGGGGGATTGAAGTGGCCCAATGACATCCTGGTGGCTGGGCGCAAACTTGGCGGAATCCTGCTCGAGCTGCGGGCCGAGTCGGCGGGCCCGGCCTGTGTCGTCATCGGCATCGGGCTCAATGCCGCCCTTGGCGAAGCGCTGCGCCAGCGCATTGCGACGATGGGTCTGCCCGCGACCGATCTGGTCAGTGCGGGCGTCACCCTCTCGCGCAACGTCGTCGCGGCGGCGATCATCGATGAAGTCACTCAGGGTCTCGGCCGTTTCGAGCGCGAGGCGCTGCGTCCCTTCATCGAGGAATGGCGGGCCGCCGATGTCCTGCGGGGCACCGAGATCGAGGTGCACACTACGGCGGGTGTCGCGCGCGGCCTGGCCCGAGGCATCGATTTGCACGGCGCCCTGCTGCTTGAAACGCCCCAGGGCGTACGGCGGTTCATCTCAGGTGAGGTCACGGTGAGGCCGGCGTCGTGAGTATCCTGCTGATCGACATTGGTAATACGCGGGTGAAATGGGCGCATGCGCATGGTTCGCGTCTCGGAACCGCGTGCGCGGCCCAGCATGCCGGCTGGTCCGCACGTGACTTCGAGCGAGTGATCGGCCCGGGCGCGACGCTCGAGAGGATCCTGGTCGCGAGTGTCGCCGGACCTGAAACGCGCTCGGCGTTGGCATGCGCCGCGCGGCGAGTGCATGCCCCCGCGCCGCAGTTTCTGGCGCCGCGGCGCCACGCCTGCGGCGTCAGGGTGGGTTACCTCGAGCCGTGGCGGCTCGGCATCGATCGGCTTCTTGCGATGATCGGGGCTCGAGCGCACTTTGCCGGCCGACCGCTGTGTGTCGTGGGCATCGGTACCGCCATGACGCTCGATCTGCTGGGGGCCGACGGTCGTCACCGCGGCGGGGCGATCATACCGGCGCCGCCCCTGATGGTTTCCAGCCTGCTTGACGGCACGCGCGGGATTCGACCGCGTGCCCGAGGCGGGCGCACGAGCCGGGATCCGGCGCTCTTCGGGCGCTCGACACGGGCGGCCGTAGAGCGGGGTACAGCGTACGCCGCGGCCGCGGCGGTGGATCGAACCGTCCTCGAGGCTCGTGCCCTGCTCGGTCGCACGCCTCGGGTCGTCCTGACCGGGGGCGGGGTGCGCGATGTGCAGCCTTTGATTCGCAGCACCAGCATCGAGATTCCCGATCTGGTGCTCTGGGGTCTGGCGGTCTGGGCTCGAGAAGGATGAGAATCCCCCCATGCGCGTCCTGTTCTTCATTCTTTTGCTCGCCAACCTGCTGTTTCTCGCCTGGGCCAACTGGATCGACGTGCCGCTGAGGCGGTCGGATACCCTGGTCGGTGTGACCCGGCTGCAGCTCGTGAACGCCAGGCGGCCGGCTCGGGTGGCTGCAGCGAGGCCGGCGCCGACCGGGGCGCTCGGTGCCGCATTGGCGGCGCAGACCGGCGCGGCGGGCAGCTCCCCGGCGGCCACGGCCCGGTGCGTGTCTCTCGGGCCATTCGCCCGGCACGCCGCGGCAGCCAAAGTGGCCTCAGAGCTGCGCGGCGCGCAGCTCGAGGCGAAGGAGCGTACCGCGCCCGTGCGGCCGGCGATCTGGTACTGGGTGTATCTGCCCGGCCTCGACAGCGCCGCCCGCATTCAGGGTGCACTCACCCGGCTCAAGCGCGCAGGAATTTACGGCGCGGAGCCGATGACGACTACGGGGGGCGCAGCAGGGATCTCACTTGGCATGTTTCAGGCTCGGGCCCTTGCGCGGCGCCAGCTGGTGCGTGCGCGTGCAAAGGGCTTCGCCGCCCGCCTCGCCGAGCGGCTCGTTGCGCAACCGCAATATTGGCTCGATCTATGGATCCCGGACGGTTCCGCCGCATCTGCCCTATCCACGCTGACTGCGAAGGCCGGTGGTACGTTCGCGGCTCGCACTTGCCCGGCAGGCATTCGCGCGCCTAATACGACTGAGTCCGTCACCCCGGGTATGCCTCTGCCGTCTGATCGGGCCAGCGCGGCGCCCGGGTCGCCCTGATTCCCCGCTGGCCGACTGTCCCCGGTACAATCCAGGCCCCCGCATGGCGCAACACCATCGGTGCCGGCTTAGCTCAGTGGTAGAGCAGCGGTTTTGTAAACCGTTGGTCGGGGGTTCAAATCCCTCAGCCGGCACCAATTAACGTAATAATATCAATAGAATAGAAGTCACGCAGGGACATTCCAATCGATCGTGGCACAGTCCTGGCACAGTTAGTTGGCAATTCTTGAGCTATAGTCCTATCGAGGCGTGCGCCCTTGTGCGCCGCGACACGAGGATGGACGATGGCGACGATCCGGGAGCGCGCCAAGGTCGATGGCACACGCGCTTTCCACGTCCAGGTTCGGATGGCGGGATTTCCAGCCCGCACGGCGAGCTTTTCCTCGAAGCGGCAGGCCGAGCGCTGGGCGAAGACCGTCGAGGCCGAGATGATCGAAGGGCGACATTTTCGTTCGGCCGAAGCGCGCCGCCGGACGCTTGCCGAGGCGATTGACCGCTATCTCGAGCACGAGGCTCCAAAGCTACGAGATGGCCGCATGCACAGGTCCACCTTGCCCTGGTGGCGGGAGAAGCTCGGGCGCTTCAAGCTTTGTGACATCACGCCCGCGCTCATCGCACAATATCGCGACAAGCTGGCCGCGGAAACGTACCGGCGTGCCCGCCCCAGCGCGAAGCGCTCACCGCTGAAGGCCGGCGAGCAGGCGCGCGAATTCAAGCGGAAGCCCAACACCATCAACAACTACCTCGTGTCCCTCGGCCGCATTTTCAGTGTTGCGCGTCGGGAATGGCACTGGATCACGCATAACCCCATGGAGGGGGTCGCGAAGCTTTCCGCCGGTCCCGGACGCGTGCGCTACCTATCCGAAGACGAGCGCCAACGGTTGCTGACCGAGACGGCAAAGGACCCTCAACTCCACGCCCTCGCCGTCCTGGCGTTGTCCACCGCGGCCCGCGCAGGCGAGCTCATGGGCCTGACCTGGCGCGATGTGGATCTGAAGGACGGCCGGGTCCTCCTGCGCAAGACCAAGAACGCTCAGCCGCGGGTGATATGGGTCCACTGCGAGGCTCTCCGATTACTGAAGGAGCACGGCAAGATGCGCCGGCTCGATGACGACCATGTATTCCTTGGCGCCACGCCCGGCACCCGCTACGACTATCACACGCCATTCAAAGCCGCGTGCGCCGCCGCCGGCGTGACCGACTTCCGCTTTCACGACCTCCGACACTCGGCTGCCACCTACCTCGCCCGGGAGGGCGCGACGGAGCAGCAGCTGAAGGCCATCGGCGGTTGGAAGTCCAACGTCGTCAGCCGCTACGTCCACTTGGCGGCCGAGGACGCGAAGGCCGTGCTTGAGCGGATGAACGCGAAGATCCTCGGCAATGGGGGTGCCGGACATGAAGCCGACCATGACCGATGAACTGCGGCCGGCCAGTGACTTGTGTACCGTGAAACTCACGCAGCGTGAAGTGGACCTGCTGCTGAGCGATGCGCTCGGATTCGCGGCGAACCGAAAGACAAACCTCTGGACGCCGGGGTAACGTGTGCAAAACTTGCACAAGTTCAGATCGAGGACGGAAGAACCGTCAAGTGCGAAGCCGATCGCTAGATTCGCTTGGTGATCGGACGTGAGTCAGGACGTCGGTTGGTGCACTTCGACTGAAACGTAGAAGACGCCACCGTGATCGACGTCGAAACGAGGCGGTAATGGATGGGGACTTCGAACAGCACAGCGACCATTGTGACGCAGAGCTCGTTCGAATCTGCAATAATTGAACGGAGGTAGGAATATGGCCAGCGCCGAGCAACTTAAGGCTTTGCTGCGATCGTTCGTCGATCGCGACGACGCGCAGTTCCTGTCCATCGCCATGCAGGTCGCCGCCTACGAGGCCAAGCGCGGCCACGGAAAGCTGGCGGAGGAGCTGAAGGAAATGATCGACGCGGCCAAGAGCCGTCGCGCCGGCCGGGAGCTGCTCGGCCGCGACCCCACGCCGATCAGCCGGCCGCGGGGCGAGCTCGCAGGGCTCATAGCGGTCAGCTATCCGCATGACACACTGGCGATGATGGTGATCAGCGAGTCGGTTCGCGAGCGCTTGGCCCGGATCATCCGCGAGCAAAGGCACTTCCAGAGGATTCGTGAACATGGGCTTTCGCCTCGACGGCGAATCCTTCTCACGGGACCCCCGGGCACCGGAAAGACGCTAACCGCATCGGTACTGGCCGGCGAGATGAGCCTGCCGCTTTTCCTGGTTCGCCTTGAGGGGTTGATCTCAAAGTACCTCGGAGAGACGGCGGCCAAGCTGCGCCTGGTCTTCGACGCGGTCCGCGACACCCGCGGTGTCTACTTGTTCGACGAGTTCGATGCCATTGCCTCGAAGCGCGGTTTGCCCAACGAAGTGGGTGAAATCCGCCGAATCCTGAACAGCTTCCTGCAATTCATTGAGCATGAAGAATCGAACAGCCTCGTGGTGGCCGCGACAAACCACCCGGAACTTCTGGATCACGCCGTTTACCGCCGATTTGATGACGTCATCGAATACCAGCTGCCCAATCCGGCGCAAATCGCGGCCGCGCTGCGCGCGCGCATGCGCGAGTTCGCAGACAAGGGCATGGATTGGCAGTCCCTCGGCACAGAGGCAGGGGGTCTGAGCTACGCAGAGGTAGCGCGCGCCGCGGACGAGGCGATCAAGGAGGCGATCATTCGCGATCGCTCGGTCGTCTCCCAGACCGAACTCGCGCGCGCTCTCACCGAGCGCCTTGCCATGCGTCCGACACAGATACTAAGGTCAACGTAAGGTACAAGGGAAGGTTACGTGCCGGAGGGGCGGGGCGTTCCACACCTGAGATTCGACGTCTTCCGGGACGTGGAGCGGTTTCGTCCGCGATTCACTCCCCGGGAGGCACCGCGCATCAGGGAGCGGCAACGCAGGCAGCATGGCAAAGCCTTGCTGACGCAGCTGGAACAGCTCTCCCCGGCAGCGGCAGAGCTCATACAGCAGCAACGGGAACTCAGTGCGGACATTCCCACCGGAATGTATCTGACCTTCGAGAGCGAGCCCGGGTTCGAGCTGAAAACCGAGAGCCTCGATCGTCCCCGGGACCGGATTGAGCTGCTCGCCGTCCGGACTGAAGGCAAGCGAACTCTGGCAACGGTCTTTGTGCCGGAGGGGCGGCTCGTTGCTCTCGAGCGCCTCGTGGAGCACTACATCGACCCCAGCCGCGACAGCATCAAAGAACGTACCGGACAGCGAACACCGCGCAACCGGGACCTTATTGCCAACATTCGAAGTATCCGACAATCGGCTCTCAAGTGGCTTTGGACCGACGATCCAGAGCTGCTCCCTACCGATGACGCCGCGGAGATTTGGTGGGAAGTATGGTTGCGCGCCGGAGAACACCGCGAAGCATTGCGAAACCTGTTCCGCGCTCATGCTGAAGCACTCGGGTTGAAGCTCTCGGCGCTCGAGCTGCATTTCCCCGAACGAACAGTCCTGACCGCGCGCGGAACGCGAACCCAGCTCACACAGTCGGTCGTCTTGCTCAACTGTATCGCAGAGCTGCGCCGGTTGAAGGAGGCCGCGGATCTCTTCCACGCGCTGCCGCCCGCGGATCAGTGGCAATGGTCAGAGGACCTGCTGAAGCGTGTCGGACCCCCGCCTGAAGCGGCACCCACGGTTTGCCTGCTCGACACCGGCGTCACACGTCATATGCTCCTACGACCGGCTCTGCGAGCCGAGGACTGTCATACGCTTCAACCGGCCTGGGGGACGGATGACACGTTCGGGCACGGCACGCAGATGGGTGGACTTGCGCTCTACGGCGATCTGTGCCACGTGTTGCCGGAAAGTGAGCCCGTCGACCTGGTTCACCGACTTGAGTCGGTCAAGATCCTTCGTCAAAACGGGGACAACGACGGCGAGCCTTATGGCGCGTTAACCCGTGAAGCCATCGGACGAGCAGAAATCAAACGTCCCCACTATCGGCGTGTCGTGTGTCTCGCGATCGGATCCAAAGCTGATCGCGACCGTGGCAAACCTTCCGCATGGTCCGCGGCCATTGACCGCCTCACCTCCGGTGCTGAGGACGGCGAACGGCGACTCGTCGTCGTAGCTGCTGGTAACGTCGAGGAGTCAGACCACCACGACTATCCGAACGCGAACGCCGCAGAGAGCATTCATGATCCCGCACAGTCATGGAACGCGCTTACGGTCGGTGCGGTCACTTTCAAGGACGAGATAGACGTGGCCGAATATCCGGGCTACCAGCCCATCGCCCGGACCGGCGGACTGAGTCCATACAGTAGCTCTTCGCAGACCTGGGTGCGGACCTGGCCGGTTAAGCCCGATGTCCTATTCGAGGGCGGCAATAGGGCGGTTAGACCGGACGGGGACACCGATTCGTTGAGATCCCTTGACCTATTGTCGGTGCATCACCGTCCCGAGCAGCGCACATTCGACAGTTTTTGGGGGACGAGCGCGGCGACCGCATTGTGTAGCAGGCTCGGGGCGACGATTTGGGCACAATATCCCGACCTCTGGCCGGAAACGATCCGAGGGCTCATCGTTCACGCCGCCCGCTGGACTCCGCCCATGCTCGACGCGTTTGCGCGAAAACCTCAACGTAAACGAGAGATCCAAGGGCTATTGAGGCACTGTGGATACGGCGTTCCGTCCCAGCAGCGCGCGCTCTGGAGTGCCGGAAACGCGCTGACCCTGGTCGCTGAACAGGAATTGCAGCCTTTCGAGGCCGTCCGCGCTCCCAAAACGGGTCGGGTAATGCGCGTGAGATCTCGGGATGTCCACCTGTACTCGCTGCCTTGGCCAGTCGAGGCGCTTGAAGATCTGGGCGATAAGCTAGTCGAGATGCGTGTGACGCTGTCGTACTTCGTGGAGCCGAACCCGTCGGAGCGAGGCTGGACCCGGCGGTACCGCTATGAGTCACACGGGCTTCGGTTTGCGGTTCGAAAACCTCTCGAAAGCGATGCGACCTTCAGGGTGCGCATTGCCGATTACGCGCGTGCAGAGGATGAGGGTGTGCTCGTCGACTCCAAGGATGACGGGTGGGTCGTGGGCCCGCAGGTGAGACATCACGGCTCGCTTCATGCAGACATCTGGCGGGGTACGGCTGCAGAGCTCGCGTCGCGGGGCGCGATTGCGGTATACCCAACCCTCGGATGGTGGCGTGAACAACCGCGGCACGAACGGTACGAGAAAGCCGTGCGATACGCGCTCCTCGTGTCCATCGAGACTGACGAACAGCAAGTTGATCTCTACGCACCGGTCGAGGCGGC
>DAHXNE010000093.1 GCA_027366635.1 Gammaproteobacteria bacterium
GAGGCGCTGTATCGATCGCTCTCCGCCGATGGCAACCCGGAGCTATTGACGTTGACGAAGGTGCTACGAGCGTTCGGGATGCGACTGACAATCCAGCCTGCCGCAACCTGACGATCCGGCATCGGCCACCGATATTGGATATAGGCGGCAGACGAACGGCCGGTTAGCGGAAACCTCAGACGGCATCGCGACTGGCTGCAATTGGCCGACTGCGGAGATCCCGTTTCGCATTCGGTCTCGGGCCAGTGGTCGGCGACGAGTTGAGGGATGGTGCCCGCGCCCTCTGATTCGCACTTGGAGCATGAGACGAAAGCCAAGTGCGACGCCGCGTGCGAATGCCGGGGCAACGAGGGGCAACCGAGGGCAACGATCCGGGCTGAGTCCGTGCGCAGTTCCCACCAGTTTTCCCGTGCGATCAGGATCTTGCCGCCGCCGCCGTTGCCGCGGCTTGCCTGGCGTCGCCTGGGAATGGAGCGGGTGATGGGAATCGAACCCACGTTAGCAGCTTGGGAAGCTGCAGTTCTACCATTGAACTACACCCGCGTGCGGGGAAGTGTACGAGAGGAGCCGCGCTCGCGGCAATCGGGTCTTGCGCGGATTGCACGGATCGGGACACGCTCGCGGCCCGGCGGCCCGCGGATTCCAGCGACCTGCGGCCAGGCCTCGCCGCCACGAGGCGCGACGGTCCTGTGCGGGCCGGAGGGTGGCAATTCGGACCGGTTGCGCCCGGGGGGGGCGCGGGCAAAGCGGCGCGCGGAAGCCTTCGCCATAATGCGTGTGGAGGCCCGTTCCGATTCACGCCTTGCGGACGATCCGCGTGAAGCGCACACGTCTGGCCGTCGCAGGCTCGGCGCGGCAGCCGCGGCGATCGTTCGCTTCGGCGGGTTCGTGGCCGTCGATGCGCCCTGCCAAGACGGTGGCGCAGTCACGCCCGGATCGCGGACAATGCTCAGGCAGACCCATGAGCGCGAAACTTCTCATCATCGATCCGCAGAATGACTTTTGCGATATCGAGCCGGCGGCACTTCCGGTGCCCGGAGCGAGCGCGGATCTGGCGCGCCTCGCGGATCTGGTCGCGCGATCGGGCGAAGCCGTGACGGACATCACTGTCACACTCGATACTCATCCGCGCGTGGCGATCGAGCGCGTGACGTTCTGGCGACAAGCCGACGGCCGGCCCGTCGCGCCCTTCACCGAGATCACCTGCGCGGAGGTTCGGGCCGGAAGCTATCTGCCGCGCGACAGCGATTTGTTGCCGCAGGTCGTTGCCTACCTGCAGCAGCTCGAGTCCCTGGGCCGTTATCGGCTCATGGTTTGGCCGGTGCATTGCGTGCGCGGCACCTTTGGCCACGACATATATGCGCCGCTGGCGCGGGCGATCGGCGACTGGGAGGCGCGTACCCAGCGCCCGGTCGCGAAGGTGCTGAAGGGCATGCACCCTCTTACCGAGCACTACAGTGCCGTGCGTGCCGAGGTGCCGCGCGAGGACGATCCGGACACCGGCACCAATGACGCGTTGATCCACCGGCTGTGTCCGGGCACCACCGACCGGCTGTTCGTGGCCGGCGAGGCGTCGAGCCATTGTGTGCGGGCCACGGTGCTCGATCTGTTCGCGGCGTTCACAGCATCCGAGCGCGCTCGGACGACGCTGCTGACGGATTGCATGAGCCCGGTCCCGGGATTCGAGTCGACTGCGGCCGCATTCCTGGAGACCGTCGCCGCTGCGGGCGCGACGCTGGCCACGAGCGCCACGGTGTTCGAGCCGGGCGAGCCAGTCCGATGAGCACCTTTGTTCCGGTGGTCCGGTCGCTGCTGGATACGGACCTTTACAAGCTCACCATGTGGCAGCCCTTTCTGCATTCGTTTCCGGACAACCAGGCCGTCTATCGCTTCGTATGCCGCAACCCGCCCGGCTATCCGCTCGCCTCGATCGAAACCGCGGTTCGCGAGCAGTTGGATCACTTCTGCAGCCTCGTGTTTACCGAAGACGAGCTCGCTTATCTGTCGACGAAGCGTTATCTGAAGTCGGACTTCATCGACTTCCTGCGCATCTTCCGCTTCCAGCCGCGCTATCTGCGGGTTCGCTGCGAAGCAGACCGACTCTCGATCGAGGCGCGCGGCCCACAGATCCACGTGATGGGCTTCGAAATCCATGTGCTGTCGATCGTCAACGAGGTGTACTTTCGAGCATTCGATGAGCGGGCGGCCTTCGAGGCAGGGCGTAATCGGCTGAAACGCAAGATCGAGCTGCTGAGAGAATACGAGCGAGCCGGTCCCGCCCGACGGCATCCGTTCGTATTGTTCGACTTTGGCACGCGCCGACGATTCTCACGCCTCTGGCACGAGGAGGTCGTGGCCACTCTGGCGCGCGAGGTGCCGCAGTACTTCCGTGGCACCTCCAACATCCAGCTCGCCAAACAGCACGGACTGACCGCGGTCGGGACCATGGCTCACGAGTACCTGCAGACCTTCCAGGCGGTTGGTGTGCAATTGCGCTACTTTCAGAAGGCTGCGCTCGAGACGTGGGTCCAGGAGTACCGGGGTGATCTCGGTACCGCCCTCACCGACGTCGTCGGAATGGATGCCTTCCTCGCCGACTTCGATTTATATTTTGCCAAGTTGTTCGACGGGCTGCGTCATGATTCCGGGGATCCTGTTGCCTGGGGCGAAAAGGCCCTGGCGCACTATAAGCACCTGCGGATCGATCCGCACACGAAGCGGCTGGTATTTTCCGATAGCCTGACGTTGCCGAAGGCGCTGGCGTTGCACGCGCATTTCGCCGACCGCGTGCGGTGTTCATTCGGAATCGGTACTCATCTGACCAACGACATGGGGATCCCCGCGCTCGACATCGTGATGAAGCTCGCAGAGTGCAACGGCCAGCCGGTGGCGAAGCTGTCCGATTCGCCAGGCAAGACGCTGTGCGACGACCAGACCTTTCTGGCTTATCTGCGTCAGGTATTCCACCATCGGAGCGATTGACCGTCATGCCTTCCCATTCCCGAGTGCTTCCCGCCAGAGCCGCCGGGCGATCCGCGGCGCGGCGCCGTTTGCCTGTTGTCGTACGCTCAGCAGATCATTCCCACCCATGAGCGTCACTTCGGAGCAGATGATCACGCGGTCGGTCTGCGTCTACTGCGCATCGAGCCGCACGTCCCACCCCGAATACCGCCAAGCGGCTTTCAAGCTGGGTGAAGTCCTGGCGCAGCAGCGCATCGCCATCCTGTACGGCGGTGGCGCGGTCGGCTCGATGGGCGCGCTGGCTGATGGCGCGCTCGCGCATGGTGGCCGGGTCGTCGGCATCTTGCCGCAGTTCCTGGCCGACCTCGAGCTCGGCCACAAGGGTCTGAGCGAGCTGAAGCTGGTCGAGGACATGCGTACCCGCAAGCACCTGATGCTCACGGGAGCGCAGGCCGTGATCGCGCTTCCTGGCGGCAGCGGCACGCTGGAGGAATTGTTCGAGGCGCTCACGCTCAAGAGGCTCGGACTCTATCTCGGCCCCATTGTCCTGGTGAACACTCGGGGCTACTTCGAGCCGCTGCAGGCGCTGCTCGAGCACGCGGTGGCGGAACGGTTCATGGACGCGCGGCATCGGGCGATGTGGCAGGTCGTTGCGCAGCCGCAGGACGTTCCGGCCGCGCTGGCGAGCGCGCCCACCTGGAGCGAGGCTTCCCGCAGCTTCGCGGCACTATGAGGTTGCCCCGCGTCGGGGCGCCTGCTGCCCGCGGATCGAGTGCTTGGGCGGCGGCCGCCTCAGGCGGCGCTCAGGCTGTTTCCGCCAGCACCTTGCCGAAGCGCCGCTGACGGCGCGCGAAGTCCTCGAGTGCCGCATTCAGCTCGGATTCGCCGAAATCCGGCCACAGCCGATCGGTGAAGTACAACTCCGCGTAAGCGCAGTCCCAGAGCAGGAAATCCGACAGTCGCTGCTCCCCGCCGGTGCGGATCAGCAGATCCACCGGACCGGATTCGGGCACCGAGTGGTCGACCTCCGCGAGCAGATCCTGAAATTCCTGTGCCGAGAGCGGGTTGCGCGATGCGCGGCGTGCGGCCTCAAGGATGCTGTGCTTCGAGGAATAATCGACCGCAATGCGCAGCTGCATCCGGGTGCAGTGCGCGGTCAGCTGTTCGCTGTGCTCGATCGAGCGGACCAGGCTCGAGGGCAGGCGGTCGCGGCGTCCAATGACATTGACACGCACCCCATTGCGTACGCAGCGGCGGGTCTCGGCGGCGAGATAACACTGCAGCAGGCGCAGCAGCGAGTCCACCTCCTGGCCCGGCCGGCCCCAATTGTCCGACGAAAACGCGTACAGCGTGAGCGTATCGATGCCGGCCCGTACACTCTCCTCAACGATGCGCCGAACCGTCTTGGTGCCCTGCACGTGCCCGGCGCTGCGCGGCAGGCCGCGCAGCTGCGCCCAGCGGCCATTGCCGTCCATGATGATTGCGACATGAAAAGTTTCCGCACCGCTCATGATCGTCTCGTGGCTTTGATGACCGCCTCGATGTGGTCGAGATAACGATATAGCGCCTGCCGTCCGGCCGACGTGAGGCGATACTCGGATTTCGGCCGCCGGTCCGCGAACGACTTGGCACATTCGATGTAGCCGGCCTCTTCGAGCTTGCGGGCGTGGGCGCTGAGGTTGCCGTCGCTGACCTCGAACAGCGCTTTCAACTCGTTGAACGTGAGCGGCTCATTGACCGCCAGCGCGCTCATGATTCCCAGCCGCACCCGCTCGTATACCAGGCGATCGAACCTCGAGTCGCTGCCCTCGGCGCGGGACGTGGTGTGCGGTGGGTTCTTGGCCGGATCGAGCTCGCCGCCCGAAGCCTCATGTATGCGCGCGTTCGGTTTCATGCCGCCGAGTTCTCTCGCACCTCGATCCGGCCGATCGACAGTCCGAACACCAGGTGGAGCACGCCGAAACCGGCGCCGAGCACCAGATTGTGCCACTGCGCGGGCAGCGCGAAGGCGAGTCCACCGAGCAGCACGAACAGCGCGCCCATGATACCGATCAGCCGCATCATCGCCGGCGCGGTCAGCAGCGTTGCCGACAGCACGGCGCTGCCGTACAACAGCAGCCACGTCCCCGGGATCAATCGCTGCTCACCGGATGTATACAGCACCGCCGTCAGCACCGCCCCGGACAGCAGCGCCGGCATCAGGCAGAACACGAAGCGGCGCGCCGGTCCGCGGTACAGCGGCAGCCCTGCGCCGGAGCGGTGGCGAGCGACCAGCACGACGCCGAGCCCCGAGGCGAGCACGCTCGCGATCAACCAGATCGCGAACCAGCTTGCGGCGAGGGCCGGGATCGACGCCAACCCAGCGGCCGTGAGGCCGACCACGCCCATGGCAATGCCTGCGCTGCCCGGCACCGCGAAGGCGCCCGCCGCCTCGATCGAGGCGCGGATGTAGTTCAGCGTCCCCAGCGCGTGGGAATCCATTTCCACCGGGTTGTTCGATCGCATGGGAGGATGGTCCGGCCACGGGCGGATGAGGGGCGAAACTCTAGGGGTGTGCTTTGGTGCCGTCAAGTACTTTGCAATGCAGAGACAGTGGCTGCGCAACGCGGTGGGCCATGAGCTTCACGCCCGCGGGAACCGCACGGTAAGATATGCTCCAGCCATGGATTCGACGCCCTCCCCCAGTGCCGGCGACCGCCGGTCCGAGACCCCAGATCAAAGTCACGGCAGTACCGCTCCGGCGACCCAGAGCGGCGCCGACCGGCAGGCCAATGAACCGCCTCCGGGAGCCATGCGCCGGCGGACGATAGTCATGATCGTGGCTGCCGTCGTCATTGTCGCGGCGATCGTCGCAGGCGTGCTGATCTGGCGGTACGAGAGCCAATTCGTCGGTACCGACGATGCCTTCATCGGCACTCGGATTGCCGCGATTTCGCCCCGTGTGGCCGGACAGGTGATCGCGGTGCCGGTCGCGGACAACGAGAAAGTCGCCACCGGCCAGGTTCTGGTGCAAATCGACCCGATCCCGTTCCGCGTGGCGCTGCAGCAGGCGTTGGCTGCCGAGCAACTGGCGCGGACCGGTCTGGGCCAGGCGCGCGCGAATGTCTCCGTTGCGCGCGCGGCGGTCGAGCAGGCGCGGGCGACGTACATCAGCACCCAAGCCCAGACGGCGAACGCGCTCGTGAACCTGCGGCGCTATCTCGTTCTGCGCCGACGCAACATCAAGGCCCTGGCGCGCACGCAGCTCGACCAGGTCGAGGCGGCGGCGCGCAGTGCCAAGGCTCAATTGCGTGCGGTGCGCCAGAAAGTCGTAGGTGCACAAGCCGAGCTCAAGGTGTCGTACGCGGCGGTGGCCGGCGCCAAGGCTCGAGTGGCGAGCGCGCGCGCGCAGGTTGCGGCCGCGCGCCTCAATCTGAGCTACACAACCATAAGGGCCGCCGAAGCCGGTCACGTGACGAAGAAGTCCGTGGCCATCGGCAACTACGTCAGTCCCGGCCAGGAACTGATGGCGCTCGTGCCGCTCAAGATGTGGGTGACAGCGAACATCAAAGAAACCGACCTGTACCTCATCCACCCGGGCCAGCGCGCCAGCATTCACATCGACGCCTGCCCGAACGCCACCGTGCACGGCAAGGTGCAGTCGATTCAGCGCGGCTCGGGCGTGGCGTTCGATCTGCTGCCGCCGCAGAACGCCACCGGCAATTACGTGAAGGTCGTGCAACGCGTGCCGGTCCGGATCACGTTCAACGCGCCACCGCCCGACTGCGTGCTCGGTCCGGGCCTGTCAGTCGAGCCCGAGATCAGGATCAACTGACGTGGCGGGGCCCAGCGCACAGGGCGGTGGGGGCGCGCACGTATGGACCCCGGCCCGCTCGGCCGCCGGTCGCCACAGCGCGTGGCTGATCGCAACCATCATCTCCATCTCGGCGTTCATGGAGGTGCTCGACACCGCCATCGCCAACGTGTCGCTGCAGCACATCGCCGGATCTCTCGCGGTCAGCTACGACGAGTCGACCTGGGTGCTCACCAGCTACCTGATCGCCAACGCGGTGGTGGTCCCGGCGAGCAGCTGGCTGTCGAACGTCTTCGGTCGCAAGCGCTACTACATGGCGAGCGTCGGGCTGTTCACCATCTCATCGCTGCTCTGCGGGCTCGCACCGTCGCTGACGTTCCTGATCACCGCACGCGTCGCGCAGGGCATCGGTGGCGGCGGCCTAGCGCCCGTCACGCAGGCGATGCTGGTCGATTCGTTTCCGCCGCAATCGCGCGGCAAAGCCATGGCGGTGTACGGCATGACCGTCATCCTGGCGCCGATGCTGGGACCGCTGCTCGGTGGCTATATTACCGATCACTTTTCATGGCACTGGATATTCTTCATCAACGTGCCGATCGGGTTCCTGTCGCTGTCATTGGTGCAGCGCTTCGTCGACGAGCCGCCGCTGTTGGTCCAAGAACGGAAGGCTCGCTGGAAGCAGGGCATACGTTTCGATGTGCTGGGTGCGTCGCTCATCGCTCTCGGGCTGGCTGCGCTGGAGGTAATGACCGATCGTGGCGTGGTGGACGACTGGTTCGCCAGTCCGGTGATCCGCACGGCAGCCATCGTCTCAGGGGTGTGCCTGGTCGGGTTCGTGGTGTGGGAGCTGTTCGCCCGCGAGCCCTTGCTCGAGATGCGCCTGTTCAAGAACCGTAATTTCGCCATCGGCGTGCTGATCATCATGGTGATCGGCGTCATCTTGTTCGGTACCACGCAGTTCTTGCCGCAGTTCCTCCAGGAGGTCATGCACTACACGGCCGAGCAGGCGGGTTTGGCGCTTACCTTGGGCGGCATGATCACGCTGGTCAGCATGCCGCTCGCCGGAATGTTGAGCGGCCGCACCCGGCCGCGCAACATGATGTGGATGGCGTTCGCGGTGATCTGCGTCTCCCTGTGGATGATGTCGCACTTCGCCGTCACCGTGACGTTCGACCAGGTGGCGTATGCGCGCGCCTGGCAGTCCGCGGGGATCCCGTTCCTGTTCGTGCCCTTGATGACGGCAGCCTACGTGGGCGTACCCGCAAACCGCACAGGCAACGCCGCCGCAATTATTGCCGTCGGGCGCAACGTCGGGGGCAGCATCGGCATCTCCATGGTCCAAGCCTTGCTTGCGCGCCGCGAGCAGTTCCATCAGGAGCGCCTGGTGAGCCGCCTGCAGCCGCTCAATGCGCCGTACATGCATGCCGTCCACGTGCTCACCCGGTTCTTCGTGAGCCGCGGCGCCGCGCCCGCCGCGGCCTCGCACATGGCGGTGGGTCAGATCTACGCGTGGATGCATCGTCAGGCAATGATGATGTCGTTCGACGACGTATTCTGGGCGCTGATGATATTCGTCATCGTGATCTCGCCGTTGCTGTTTTTGCTGCGGCCACCGCCGGCTCACCACGGGCGCGGTGCCGCAGCGGCCGATTCCGACGGTGTGGCCGAACTGCCTCTGTAGATTCCCGCCGAAGGGATGTGAGTCTCGTGACTGAATCATGGCGCTGACGCGAGAAAGCGCGCTCGAAAGAGATGCCGCGGACCCGCTGGCGCCGCTGCGACAGCGCTTCGCCATGCCCGGCAGGGCGCGCGGTGAACACTGCACCTATCTCTGTGGACACTCGTTGGGGCTGATGCCGCTCGCTGCGCGCCAGAGGCTCGCCGAGGATCTCGACGATTGGGCGCATCTGGGCGTGCTCGGTCATGAAGACGCGCAGCGTCCGTGGGTCAGTTACCACGATGCGCTCGCGACGCCGATGGCCGAATTGCTCGGCTGCCGGTCCGATGAAGTCGCGGTGATGAACTCGCTCACGGTCAACCTGCAATTGATGCTCGCCAGCTTCTATCGGCCGGCCGGCGCGCGGCGCCGCATTCTCATCGAGGCGGGCGCCTTCCCATCGGACCGCTACGCCGTGATGTCACATCTGCAATGGCACGGATGCGATCCGCGGCAGGACGTGCTGGAGCTGGCGCCGCGGGCCGGGGAAGAATTGATTCGCGAGGAGGATCTGGAAGCGGTTCTGCACCGCTGCGGCGAGCAGATCGCGTTGGTTCTGTGGCCCGCAGTGCAGTACCTCACCGGACAGGCGTTCGATCTGGCGCGCATCGCGCGCGCGACGCATGCCGTCGGCGCGCTCGCCGGTTTCGACTTGGCCCACTCGGTTGGCAACATGCCGGTCCCGCTGCGGGACAGCTCGGCCGATTTCGCCATCTGGTGCGGCTACAAATATTTGAACGCCGGACCCGGCGCGATCGGCGGTTGCTTCGTGCACCGGCGGCATTTCGGTGCGGCGCGGCCGCGGCTGGTCGGCTGGTGGGGGCACGATCCGGCGACCCGCTTCGATATGCCGCACGATTTTCGCGCCGCGGCCGGCGCGGCCGGTTTTCAGTTGAGCAATCAGTCGGTGCTTGCCGCCGCGCCGCTCGTGGCTTCTCTGGCGCTGTTCCAGGAGGCCGGAGTGCGGCGACTGCGCGAGAAGTCGGTGGCGCTCAGCGCATACTTCGAGCAGCTCAGCGCGCAGCGCACGCCGCAGGTGCGGCTGATCACCCCGGGCGAGCCTGGAGCGCGCGGCGCCCAGCTGTCGCTGCGCGTCAGTCGGGATCCGGCGCGCGCGCGCCGGGTCTTCGACTGGGTGCGTGCCCACGGCGTGGTGTGTGATTGGCGAGCGCCGGATGTCATGCGGGTCGCTGCCGCGCCGCTTTACAACGGCTTTGTGGACGTTTTTGATTTCGTCGAGTGCCTCGAGGCAGCACTGCGAGCGGCCTGAGCATGGCGCGCGGCGGGCACATCGCGGTTGTCGGCGCCGGTCTCGCCGGGCCGCTGATGGCGCTGCTGTTGGCCCGGCGGGGGTTCGCGGTGACGCTGATCGAGCGTCGGACCGATCCCAGAAGGGACGTCGTGCAGGCCGGCCGATCGATCAATCTCGCCCTTTCGGCACGCGGTATCCGGCCGCTCGAGCGCGCCGGAGTGTTCGCCGCTGTGGAGCCGCTGTTGATGCCGATGCGCGCTCGGGCAGTGCATCCGCGCTCCGGACCCGGCAGTCTGCAGCCGTACGGCCAGCGGCCGCAGGAGATCAACTATTCGGTCGGACGCGCCGCGCTCAACCGGGTGCTCGTGGCTGCGGCCGAGCGCGCCGGCGTGGTGCTGCGCTTCGAGCATCGCTGCCTCGGCCTCGTGCCCGAGTCGGGCGCGATTCAGTGCGTTGACGAGCGATCGGGCCGCGCGTTCGAGTTCGATTGCCAGACCGTCATCGCGGCTGACGGTGCGGGCTCGGCGGTGCGCGCGAGTCTGGCGGCGGCCGGCGCCTGCACGGTGCGTGCCGTGCCGCTCGATCACGACTACAAGGAGATGACCCTTCCGGGGCTTGACGGGAGGCATGCGCTCGATCCCGAAGCACTGCATATTTGGCCGCGCGGCGAATTCATGTTGATCGCCCTGCCGAATCCGGACGGTACGTTCACCCTGACCTTGTTCCTGCCGCGCACCGGCGAGCCGAGCTTCGCGGCGTTGATCGGTGCCCCCGCGCTGCACGCGTTCTTCAGCGCGCAATTTCCCGACCTCGCGCCGTATCACGCGGCGCTGATCGAGGAGTTCCGCCGCAACCCGCAGGGCCAGCTCGGCACAGTGTACGTGCGCGATTGGCACCTCGAGGGCCGGGCGCTGCTTCTCGGCGATGCGGCCCATGCGATCGTGCCATTCCATGGCCAGGGCATGAATGCCGCGTTCGAGGACTGCGCCGTGCTCGACACGTTGCTCGAGCGTGGCGGGGGATGGGCGGCGGTGTATGGCGAATTCGAGCGGCTGCGCCGACCGAGCGCGGCGGCGATCGCGCGCATGGCACTGGAGAACTATGCGGAAATGCGCGCCAGCGTCCGGGACGCGGATTTCCAGCGGCGCAAGCGTCTGGAGTTCGAGCTCGAGCGGCGCTTCCCCGGGCGATTCGTCCCGCGCTACTCGATGGTGATGTTCCATCCGGAGATTTCCTACAGTGAGGCTTGGCGCCGCGGCGCGATCCAGGCGGCGATCATCGAGCAGTTGGACCGCGCCCGCAGCGCCGATGGCGGCATCGATTACACGCTCGCGGATCGGCTCGTGCGCGAGCGCCTCCCGGTACCGATTGGCCGAGACCCGGACGCGCGGACCGGCTAAAATCCCCCGTATGAACCGAGTCACCACCGATGGGGTCATCGAATACGGCCCTCAAGACGTGCAGAGTCTGCTGCACGACGGCCGGATCCTGTTGATCGATGTGCGCGAGCCCGACGAGTACGGCAACGAGCGCATTCCCGGCGCGCTGCTCTATCCACTCTCCACGTTCGACGCCGCGTTTTTGCCGGTCGACGGACAGCGGGCGGTGGTGTTTCACTGCGCGGCGGGCGGCAGATCCTTGACCGCTGCGCGCCTGTGTAAGGCGAGCGGCCAACCGGCCGCGCACATGGCCGGAGGCATCGCTGCATGGAAGGCCCTCGGTCTGCCGACCGTCAGCTAGGTTCGCAGCGCTCGGGCGCGGGCGAGCATCCTCGGGCGGTCCGCTCTTTCGTCACGCGCGCCGGGCGCATCACTGCAGCCCAGGAGCGGGCGCTGGTGAGCCTTTGGCCGACCTACGGCGTCGAGCCAACCGGGATGCTGGATCTCGACGCGCTCTTTGGGCGCACCGCGCCGCGCAGCGTCGAGATCGGTTTCGGCAATGGTGAGAATCTGCTTGCGCTCGCCGCCCGCCACCCCGAGCGCGATTATCTCGGCATCGAGGTGCATCGGCCCGGGGTGGGCAGGTTGCTCCTCAGTCTCGGGGCGCGCGGCCTCAAGAACGTACGGCTGATCTGCCGCGATACGGTCGAGGTTCTCGAGCAGCACCTGCCGCCGGCCTGCCTGGACGAGATCCTGGTGCTATTTCCGGATCCCTGGCCGAAGAAGCGCCATCACAAGCGACGGTTGATCCAAGGGCCGTTCGTGAGCGTGCTCGCGGCTCATCTGGCCTGTGGCGGTACTGTGCATCTGGCCACGGACTGGGGTCCGTACGCCGAGGAGATGCTCGTGGCGCTCACAGCCGAGCCGCTGCTGCGCAATGTGGCGCCGCAGGGAGGTTTCGTGCCGCGCCCCCCCGAGCGTCCGCAGACTCGATTCGAGCGCCGCGGCGAGCGTCTGGGACACCGCGTCTGGGATCTGGCCTTTACACGGATCGATCAGAGCCAAGGCTTGGCCCTGCGTTGAGCTGTTCCTGGCAGTACAGGCATGCCTCGGTCCCGAGGCACCGGCCATCGGGCTCGCGCTTCTTTGCTTGACTTGCGCGGCTGGGTCGAGCGGCGTCACCGATCCGCTCCACGCGCTCTACGTCCCGCTTACTCGGCGGTAGAGGCTTTTATCGTGCTGTTCTTTGAGCCGACACAAGGTCCAGGCGAATTCGCAGCTCCCGGTGGACATCCCGCCGCGCGGTGATTTAACCGCCGGGGTCGCTCACATCCCGGTGCGTTTCATCGGCTGCGGATGTGTGCTGCGGCGCGGCTAGCCATGCAGGAAGACCGAGCGCAACCCATCCACCACGAATTGAACCGCGAGCGCGCCGAGCACGACGCCGAAGAGCCGTCCCGCCACGTTTACCCCGGTTACCCCGATGATGCTCATCAGGGGCTCGGCCAGCCACATGATCACCAGGGATATGCTGAGAACCACGACCACCACCACGAACAGGCTGAGGAACAGCAATGGCTGGTCCAACAGATGTATCGGTCCGAACCACAGCAGGACGGTGGCAAGGGCGCCCGGGCCGGAGATGAACGGAAAGGCGAGTGGCACCACCGAGATATCGGCGCGGCGCTGGCTCTCGGCGTGCTCGTCGCTCGAGGTCCGGCTGCCCGACTCGCGCGCGAAAACCATCTCCAGCGCCAGCAGGAACAGCAGTATTCCGCCGAAGATGCGGAACGCGCCCAGGCTGATGCCCATCAATGCCAGGAAGGGCGCGCCGACGAGGGCGAAGAATGCCAGGAGCAGCGCTGCCGCCACTGTCGCCTTCACTGCCATCCGGTGGCGGTATGCCCGAGTGGCGCCCTGAGTCAGCCCGCTGAAGACCGGCAGCAGCGAGATCGGCTCCACGACCGCGAGAAAAACCACGAAGAATTTCAGCGGCTGCTCGAGCATCGACGGAGGACTGCGGTTTTTTCCCGTTCTTGAAAGGCGCGCGCGTGAGGCGCACCATCAGTATTCGCCCCTCGCCTGGCGAGCGCAGGATAACAGCTCCGCGGCCGTCCGGGCGGGCTCAGCGGTCTCATTCAGGGACCGTCGTTCCGGGGCGCCAGGGGGGCGGCGCGCCGGTGAGGTCAGGCATGGGCGCACCGCAACCGAGAATCGGCGACTGGTACCGCTTGAGCGGCGGTGAGCTGTTCGAGGTCGTCGCGTTGGACGACTCCGACGCCACAGTTGATATCCAGTACTTCGACGGCACGCTCGGGGAGATCGATCGGGAGGACTGGGAGGCTCAATGGGACGATGGCCTGATCGACGTCGCGGAGCCGCCGGAGGACTGGAGCGGCTCGGTCGATGTGGAGGCCGAGGAGGATCGGACCCAAGGCGGTGAATTGCCGGGGGAATGATCCGGGGCCGCCGGCCAGATCGCTCGAGGGGCTCGGCTTTTTCGAGCAGGCCTCTAAGGGCCCGTGGCGGCGAGCGCTGCGACGTCCGCTTCGGGCGCCAGGAGCACCAGATCGTCCGCGATCTGCAGCGGAATCGCCCGCAGAGATCGGCCCGCGCACGGTCCCGCGACGCACTGTCCCAGATTTCGCTCGAACAGCGCGCCGTGCGAGGCGCACACGATGAGCGTCCGATCGGGCGTAAGGAACCGATGCGGGAGCAGATCGAGCGGATGGCCCGCGTGCGGGCAGTGATTCACGTAGCCGCGTACGCCGTCACCGTATTTGACCACGAACCCGCGCAGGGGCCAGTCACCGCCGCCGATGGTAAATGCGCGCGCGCCGTGCTCCTCGAGCTCAGCGAGGCGGCAGACGACGCGCTCCAGATCGATTTCAGTCGGTGGCATCGCAGCGTTCCGGCGTGCCGGGCGCGTCGCGCGCTTTCGATGGGTTTCCTCGCGGCACGCTGCGCCACAGCCACGCGAGCAGCACTAGACCCGGAATGCCGAGGCTCGCGGTGAGCAGGAAGAAGTGGGGGTAGCCAATCCGCTGGACCACGAAGCCGGAAACGCCCTCGGAGATCTTGCCGGGCAGGGCGTACAGCGACGCGAACAGCGCGTACTGGGTGGCGGTGTATTTCGAGCTGGTGAGGTTGGACATGAACGCGATCAGCGCCACTCCTTCGACCGAGCGCGCGAGGTTGTCGAGCCCGTTGGCGAAACCAAGTCCGAGCAGCGTCGGCGTGTGGGTCGTGGCGAGGAACGAATAGCTCAGATTCGACAGCACCGCCAGCGTGCCCCCGATCAGGAGCGAGCGTGCCAGGCCGATGCGTGCCACCAGTGCGCCGGCGATGAACACGCCGGCGATCGACAGCGAGAATCCGTAGACCTTCACCACCAGCGCGATCTGATCGAGGGTGTAGTGATGGGCGATGTAGAACGGCCCGGTCATCGCACCCATGATGAATTCGTTCATCTCGTACAGTCCGATGAACGCCACGCAGGGCAGCGCGAAGCGCAGGCCGTATCGGCCGAAGAAGTCGGTCAGCGGACAGATGATCGCGCCGATGAACCACTCGCCGATCTTGCGCAGCGAGCGCGGCCAGTGGGCGCGGCGCTCCAGCCAGGCGATGACGCGCGCCTCGCGCTGCTGCTCCTCGCGGCTGAGGACCGCGTGCGGCTCCCTGGCCAATAGGGTGGTGGCGATGCCGACCGCCATCAGGGCCGCCATGACGCCATAACTGGCATGCCAGCCGAAGCCGGAGGCGACCGAGAGGGCGCCGGCAGCGGCCGCGATCATCCCCACGTTGTAGCCGACCTCGTAAGCCCCCACCATGGGGCCTTGCATCTCGCCCGGGGCGGACTCGATGCGCCAGGCATTCATGGCGACGTCCTGCGTCGCCGAGCAGCAGGCCACGAACAACGCCGCGATCGCCATCGAGGCGACATTGGTGGTGGGCTCGGCTGTGGCGAGCCGTGCCAGACCGATCGCGATGCCGATCTGCGCCAGCAGCATCCACGAGCGCCGCCGACCCAGCAGTCGGTGCAGCAGCGGCAGCTCCCACCGGTCGACGAATGGCGAGAACACGAATTCGAACGAATAGGCGAAGCCCACCCACGAGATCATGCCGATCGTCGCAAGATCGATCCCCGCCTGGCGCAGCCACATCGACAGCGTCGAGAACACCAGCAGGAAAGGCAGGCCGCTCGAGAAGCCTAAGAACAGCATCGTTACGACGCTGCGCCGCCGGTAGATCTCGAGCGCACTCCACCAGCGCCCGAGCACCCCGGCGGGCCGGTTCGGCGCCTTCCCCGGGCTCACGGTCTGTGATCCGTACCGCGGCAGTTGACGATGTGGGTGCGCATCAGGCAATGATATTCGCTATGCAAGATCATCAGCTCAAATTCATCGATCTGGCGCTTTCGCGCCAGGCGCTGCGCTTCGGCTCATTCACCCTCAAATCCGGCCGTGAGAGTCCGTATTTCTTCAATGCCGGCCTGTTCAGCGACGGCGAGGCGATTGCGTTGCTCGGGCGCTGCTACGCGGCGGCGATCGTCGAATCCCGCCTGCCGTTCGACATGCTGTTCGGGCCAGCCTACAAAGGCATCGTGCTGGCGGCCGCGACGGCTGCCGCACTGTTCGATCACCATGGGCGCAACGTGCCGTATGCGTTCAACCGCAAGGAAGCCAAGGACCATGGTGAAGGCGGCCGGCTGATCGGCGCGCCCCCACAGGGGCGAGTGCTGATCGTGGATGACGTGGTGACTGCCGGCACCGCGGTTCGCGAGTCCCTCGAGTTGATCCGTTCTTGCGGTGCCCGCCCGGTCGGCTGCGTATTTGCCCTGGACCGGCAGGAGCGCGGGCAGGGCGCGCTGAGCGCGACACAGGAGATCGAGCAGGAGCACGGCGTCAAGTGCCTGAGCGTGCTCACGTTGACGGCGCTGATCGAGGCGTTCGCACGTCCCGGCGCGCACGGCATCACGGCTGGACAACTCGCGGCGCTGGAGATCTATCGCGCGCGCTACGCAGTGGTCTAGGGCCCCATCGTCTCGTTACGAGTACAAGGGCGGTAGCGGCTCATCGCGCGGTGGGGTGGGCCGTGACCGCGGCGCAAGCTCGGCGAGCGACTGGGCCAGCGGCTCGCCCCGCCAGTTCCCGCCGCCGTAGCACGCACGCTCGAGCTCGCGCAGCAGCGCGGTGATTTCCGGTCGGCCGATCGCGCGGGCGATGGTGCCGAGCCGGGTCTGCGGAGCGTTCCATGCGGCCGACGCCCAAAGCAGCAGATGGCGCCGGGCTGCCAGAGGGTCGTTGCGGGTGCAGGCGTCGCGAAACGCCGCGCGCTCGCGCGCCGGATCGGGCCGGACGGGACGCTCTACAGCGAGTGCGGCGGCGCGGCGGCGGCGGACCCAGCGCGTGCCGAGCCATGCGCCGATCGTCGCCAGCCACAGCGCGGCCAAGCCCGCGCTCACCGCTTGCCAGCGCCTCACCGCGGCGCCGGTGCTCGCACGCCGGGGCACGGCGTGGCTCTCGCTCGGTGCCGGATGCGGCAATACACTGCGCGGGGCCGGCGCGGCGGCCGCGGCAGTGCCGCTCGGAGCGGCAACGATGGTCAGGGTCCGCCCCGGAATGCTGACGGTGCGGGCCTGATTCGTGCGTGTGTCCCACCAGCGCAGGGTGGTTGGCGGCAGAGTGTAATGGCCGGCCCGGTTGGCAATGAGCGCAACGGTCTGATCGCGCTCGCCGACCATGTCGTCGCCTTGCATCGTATTGCGCAGCTTGGGCTGGTCGGGGTAGGCAGAGAGTCCGGCTGGCGGAGCGATCAGGTGCGCGAGGTTGGGCAACTGCCCGGCCGTCAGCCCAATTGCGCGCAGTTGGAGCGTGACGGCGAGCGGATTGCCGGCTTGCGCGCGCTGCGTGGCGGGGCTCCATTGCGCGGACAGGGTGACCTGCCGGGCCGGCAGCCAGTAACCGCTCGTCTGGCCTGCCGGCCGCGGCCGCACCGACAGTACGATCGGATCAGCGCGGATCTCGATCGGCCGAGCGCTCTGGACCAGTTGGCCGAAGAAGCCGCCGAAGCTGCCGCTCCAGGGCGAGGCGCGCCGCGTCACGGCGACCTGCCCATCGAGCACCGGGCCAGCCAGACGCACAGTGCCGCTGCGCAGCGGAAACAACACGTAGCGGCGCGTGATGACTTGATAGGACCGGCCGTCGCGTGTCGTGCTCGCGTACTGGTCGGTGCCGATCTGTTTCACCAGGGCGGCCCCGTGACCTGAGAAATTCAGAGTGCCGCGGTAAAGCTGCTCGTCGGTGAAGATCTGCACGGTCAGCCGTACCTGTGACTGGACGTACGGATGTGCTGGCGTGACGTGACTGACGATGAAGATTCCGGGAGGCCCGGCCGTGCCGCCGCCCGGCGCCGTGGCCGAGCTGGATACGGTGAGCGTCAGTGCCGGGCTGCGCTGTCCATCCCAGGCGATCGGCGGGATCGTCAACCGACCCGCGTGCTTCGGCGCCAATGTCAGGTCGACCTCTGTGCTGTCCGCGCTCCCGGTTCCGATCTGTACACTGGTGCTCGAACGGCTGCCGAGGATGGCGAAATCCCGGCGCAGGGGCGCCAGATCCGGCTCGCTGGTGGTCAGGCCGTCGTACCGCAGTGTCAATAGAACGGTGCTGCCGGGGGTGATCTGCGAGCGGCTGAGTCGGGCTGTGATTGCCGCCCGGGCCGGTCCGGCGAGCACCCACAGGCACAGCGCCAGGGTCGCGCTCGCGAGCTGCGTCTTCATGGCTCGGTCCCGCGGTGGCGCATCATGTATTTGATCAGGAACTCGCGGCGCAGCAGTCCGGCCGGATTATTCGGCAGTTGCCGCAGCCACTGCTGCAGCGCCAGGGTTTTCTCGCTCACGGGTCGCGGCGGCCGGATCCTGTCTGTCCGGGCTGCGAGCCTGCGCGCGGTCCGAGGCGATTGCTTTGCACGGCCGGCACGCACGGGATGCGGGTTACCCCGCTTCGCTTCGCGCCGGGCCAGCGCGGCAGCCAGTGCCGCGTCACGGCGCGCCTGACCGGGAGTGCGCCGTCGCGCTCCGGCGCTCTCGCCCGGCGTTCCGCTCGCGCGCGGCGCCTGTTCTCGATGCGCCCCTGCGCCGGTCCTGCGTGCATGGGTCGAGCGGGATCTTCGTTGGTCCGCCGTTGTGCCGCTGCGACCGGCTTGGCGGCTCGAGCCGCGGCTGTTCGCGCCGGATGGGCTCGAGCGCTGCCCCTTGCCGGCGCGGGGTGCGGCATTGGGCTGCGGGCCCTGTCCTTTCCCGCGCTGTGATCTGCCCGAGCCATGGCGCTTGCCGCCGCCGTGCGCCGGCGCGCGCGGTGGCCGCTGGCGCGCCAGCATGCGCTCGACCAAGTCGCGGTTGTGCCGGATGTCGGCGTCGCCCGGTGCCTGCTTCAAGGCCGCATCGTAGGCCGCGAGCGCCTGACGCAGATGGCCCAAGTGTGCCAACGCATTGCCGCGGTTGTATTCCGACGTCGGATCCTGCAACGGTGCAAGCAGGCGTGCCGCCGCGCCGTAGCGGCCGGCGCGCAGATCCGCGTAGGCCTTCAACCGCGGATCGGAGAAGCGCTCGGCCGCCTTGGCCGGCTGCCCGGCCGCAAGCAGCGCCTCGCCCTGCTGATCGGGGGTTCGCCACAGACTCGTCCACACGCCCGCGAACGCCGGTGCGCATACCAGGGATCCCAGGATGAGCAAAACCATCGCCCGCATCGTCAGGTCCATCCCCGTCGCGCCGCGAGCGCGCCGAGCAGCAGGATCAGCGGCAGCAGCCAGATACCGTCGTTCAGCCAGTGCGCAAGGTGCACGTGGGGGGCGAGCTGGGCCCGGCCGAAGTTGCCGAGCCCCGCCGCGCGCAGTTCATCGATCAACAGCGGCAATTGACTCACCGTCACGAACTCGCCGCCGCCCGCAGCGGCGATGCGCCGCAGGACCGCGGGGTGCAGTCGGGTCATGATGATCTTGCCGTTACGGCCGCGCTTGAACCCGCCATTGCCGTTGGGCGCGGGCGCTCCCCCGATCGTTCCAACACCAACCACATTCACGTCAATTCCGGTTTGGTGCAGGCGCTCGGCGGTCATCATCGCGCGCGCCGGGTCCGTCACGCCATCCATGAGCACGACGATCTGTCGATCGTGTCCTTGCCACGCATCGAGCAGCCGCGCGGCCTTGTCCAGTGCGGGGGTGAGGCGGGCGCCGTGCTCGGGCATCAGATCCGGAGAGAGCGCGCGGCTGAGGTTGCGCACCGTGGCAACGTCATCGGTCAGCGGCGCAACCGTATAAGCGTCCCCAGCGAAGGCGACCAGTCCGATGCGCGCTGCGTGCGCCGCGGAGAGCAGGCTGTCGATGGCGAAGCGCGCCCGCGCGATGCGACTCGGAACGATGTCGCGGGCCTGCATCGAAGGCGACAGCTGCAGGGCGATCACCCATGCCGCGGGTAGCCGATAGGCCGGGGTGATCTGCCGCTGCCAGCTCGGGCCCGCGAGCGCCACCACCGAGAGCGTCCAGAGCGCGGCGATCAACGGCCACGGCGAGAGGCCGCCGCCGCCGCGCAGGCGCAACCGCGCCAGAAGCTCCGCGTCGATGTGGCGCAGCCAGGGACCGTCGTGAGCGCGGCGGCGCGCCAGCCATACCGCCAGCGCCCACAGCGGCAACAGCGCCAGCAGATACAGCGGATGCAGAAAGTGGAAGCGATGGGGCACGGCGTCAGACCCACGCGGTCATGCGCCAGGCTGCCGGCACGCTCAGCAGCAGGGCCAATGCCAGCGGCAGCGCAAACCACTCGGTCGCCGGGCGCAGCCACTGCCGATTGGCGGCGACTGGGTCGAGCCGGTCGATTTGCCGGTATACCGCGCGCAGCGCCCTGCGGTTGGTGGCGCGGAAATACCGTCCGCCGGTGATGCGGGCGATTCTCTTTAGCAGCTTTTCATTCAGCGCGGTATTGCCGCTGAAGCCGAACATGGTTCGATGGACCGCCGCGCCGACCCCGATCGTGTCGATGCGCAGACCGGTCTGCGCCGCCAGATGCGCCGCCTCGATCGGCGGCATGACCCCGGTGTTGTTGCCTCCGTCGGTGAGCAGAATCATGACCGGCTGGTGCGGGGTGTGCTGGCCGCGGTTGACCTGCCGAAACGTCTTGATCGCCAGACCGATGGCATCCCCGATCGCGGTCTCGGGTCCGGCTACGCCGACCATCGCTTCGTCGAGGAAGCGGTGCACCGTGCGCAGATCCGTCGTGAGCGGCGCCTGCAGGTAGGGACGGGTGCCGAACAGGATGAGTCCGATCTGGTCCCCCTGGCTGTGATCGATGAACTGTCCAGCGACCTGCTGCACGACTTGCAGGCGCGATTCGCGCCCTCCCATATCCTGGGTGGCCATGGAGCCCGAGCAGTCGATGGCGAGAATGATCTGACGTCCTGCGGTGTGAATGGGTATGGGTGCGCCCAACCACTGCGGCCGCATGGCTGCGAGCACCAGCAGTGCCCAGATGATCGACAGCAGCACGCCATCGGCACGCGAGGTCCGCGGCGCGCCGGCGCCCGCGCCCGCGGTGACCACCTCGACGGCCATCGGCAGGTACAGCGCCGCGCCGCGCGGCTCGCTCCTCGGCAGAATGCGGCGCAGCAGCCACGGTAGCGGGGCGAGCAGCGCCATCCACGGCCACGCGAAGTGGAACACTAAGGCTGCCCTCCCTGTGGACCGCGCCGCGCCCCGGACGTTCCAGATCGTTTTCCCGTGCGCTTCGCCCGGGTTTCGCGCCCCGCGCAGCGCACGAAGGTGTCGGCACCGGCGAGCCAGCTCGGGCGTTCGTCGTAGGCCTCGCCGCCGAACGCCGTGCTGAGCAAATGCCGACCGCTCTCGCCGGCGAGCGGCGCGCCGCCCTCAGTGCCCAGAAAAGCGAGCCACGCTTCGCCCGCGAGGCGCGCAACCCGCTCACGGCCGAACACCGCCATCGCGTAACGGCGCAGTAAATTCTCGATGGCCCGGGCGCTGTGCCGTAGATCCGCATCGGTCGAGCCGATCCGCCGCAACTCGCGCAGCGCCGCACGGCGCAGTCTGCGTCGCGGGGTGCGCCAGAGCCACAGCGCGCCACCGGCAAGCGCAACCGCCAGCGCCGCCAGCACCCACCAGCCCGGAGCTGGCGGCCACCAGCCCGGCGGTGGTGGCGCGCGCGCCGGCGCAAGCTCGTTCAGCCAATTGGGATTCATGCCGCCGGCAAGCCTCGCGAGAGCACGGCGCGCAGGGCCGTTGCAACGCTCTCCGACGTGTCGAGCCGCACGACTGGCGCGGCGAGGCGCTGTGAAAGCTCGGTGACGCGCTGCTCGCGGGCCTGCCATGCGGCGAGCCATGCGTTGCGCGCACGCCGTCCATCGAGCACCAGCAGGCGGTCGGGTAGTCCCGCCCGGAAACGTCCGGCCGGTAGGCCTTTGGACTCGAGCGGGTCGGTAATCCAATAGAGCCTGACGTCGTTGTGCCGGGCGATCGGTATCCAGTGATCCGCGTGCTGCCCGCCCGTTGCGCAGAAGTCGCTGACCGCGAGTACCTGGCTGCCGGGACGGACCAGCGCGCCCAGCGCGTCTACCGCCTCGCCGAGCAACTGCGGGGCCGGCTGTCCCGGCGCCGTCGGCTGCGCGTCCAGTAATGCCTCGAGCAGCGGCAACACGCCTTCGATCCGCCCGCGCGCCGGCAGTACGCGCACGCCCGCGGCGGCGCCGGCGATCACCGCGCCGATCCGGTCGCCGCCGAGCGCCGCGACCCACGCGAGCAGCGCCGCGGTCCGTACGATGAGCGAGGATTTCAGCTGGCGGCGGCTGCCGAAGAATGTGCCCGGCTGCAGGTCGACCAGCAGCCACACGGGCCGTTCGCGCTCTTCGCGATAAAGCTTGGTATGCGGTCGTCCTCCCCGCCGCGCGGTGACGCGCCAATCGATGCTGCGCGGATCATCCCCGGGGGTGTAGGGGCGGACCTCCTGGAATTCCAGTCCTCGGCCGCGCTGCGCACTGGAGTGTGCGCCGATCAGCGCGGCGCGCGCCTGCCGCCGTCCCCGCAGGGTCAGGCCGTGCGCCGCGCCGCGTAGGGTCACCAACTCTGCCAGGGTCGGGGTCGTCATCGCCTCACGGAGCCGGCACCCGGCCCAGCAGCTCGTTGACGCAGGCTTCAGCGGTCACGCCCTGCGCCTGCGCAGTGTAGTCGATGAGCAGCCGATGGCGCAGCGCGTCCGGCGCGAGGGCTTGCACATCCTCCGGTGTGACGAAATCGCGGCCATCGAGCCAGGCGAGTGCGCGCGCGCCGCGCTCGATCGCAATCGCCGCGCGCGGGCTCGCCCCCCAGCGCAGCCACTGGCGCAGGTGCGCGCTGTACGGCTCGGGCCGGCGGGTCGCGTCGACCAATGCGGCAATGTAATCGGCGACAGGATCGCAGAGCGTGAGGCCGAGCACCGCGCGCCGGGCCGCGAAGACCGTCTGCTGGCTCATCCGCTGCGTCGGCGGCGGCAGCTCGCGCTGACTGATCGCTTCGCTGCGCGCCAGCGCCATCACCTTGAGCGTCGTGACGCGGTCGGGGTAGTCGACGCGCACGTGCAGCATGAAGCGGTCGAGCTGTGCCTCGGGCAGCGGATAGGTGCCCTCCTGCTCGATGGGGTTCTGGGTTGCCATCACCATGAACAGCGGCGGTAGCGGGTAGGTCGCCGCCCCGACGCTGATCTGGCGCTCGGCCATGGCCTCCAGCAGCGCCGATTGAACCTTTGCCGGCGCGCGGTTGATTTCGTCGGCGAGAATCACGTTGTGGAAGAGCGGCCCGCGTTGGAAACGAAAGGTGCCCTCTTCCGGCCGGTAGATGTCCGATCCCGTGAGGTCGGCCGGCAGCAGATCCGGTGTGAACTGCACGCGTTGGAAATCAGCCTCCACGCCGTGCGCCAGCGCCTTGACGGCCCGCGTCTTGGCGAGACCCGGCGGGCCCTCGACCAGCAGATGACCGTCGCTGAGCAAGGCCACGAGCAGCCGCTCCACCAGTGCCTCCTGGCCCAGAATCTGGCTGCGCAGATAGTCGCGCAGGCGTGCAAACGCCGTCCGGGCTGCCGCGCCCGCGGCGGCCGATTCCGGGGTGGGGGCAGGTTGCGGGAGTGGTCCGGTGCCGATCATGGCGCATGGCCTCCAGTGTATTGCCGAGAGCCGGATTGACTGGTCGGCGCCGACGGGGTTCCCCCGGCGCCGCCACCGCCCACGGGAATCGTGGATCCGGCCCTAAAGTCACCCGACATATTACCGGGCGTGCCGCCGGCGCGCGCGGCCGCAAGCCCGTCCCCAGGGCACCCGACGGATGGCGCCACGGCACATCGGCGCCAGATGCGCGATCGGTCCGACTTCAGTACGTATACGTCATGGTAGCGGTCTGCCTCGTTCCCTTGAGGCACTGGGTCACGTCCCTGCCGCGGATGACACGATAGGGCATGAACGCCGATTGATCGGCGGCAAGCGCGTTCTGGGTGGTCTGCAGGTTGGCCAGATGCGCGCACAGGGTCCGGACATCGGCGCTCACACGGGCCGCGCCTTGCTTGGCGGTGCGTTTGATGATCGACGAATTGTCGTGCCACAGCGCGGAGAACAGCGAACCGAACACGGAAGCGCCCAGCTTGCCGCCGGCTTCCCCGGTAGCCTTGCCCGCCGTGCTGATGTGCAGCACATCCTGATAATAGTGGCGCGCGAGCGCCTGCTCGGCCGGACTGAGCGGCACGGTCCGCCGAGCGATCCGCAGAGTGCCGTCGCTCTCTATGGTCGCTTGCGGCGCACCGGGGACGCGGATGTGCACGGCGTTTGCGCCAATCGAGAGCGATCCGTGTCCGACCGTCTGGTTCGTGTGGCTGCATGAGGCGAGCGCCATGAGCGGGAGCGTCGCGCCGAGTATGACCAACGGCTTACGAATCATTGTCGAGCACCTCTATTTGTCACGCCGCTCAATTGCGGATGCCGGGCCCCTCATCCCGGTTGACGCGCGGCCGTCGCAGCCGCGTGCGCCGCCCCCGGCTCGGCGATCACCGCTTTGGCCAATTTCGGTCCGATCCAGCGCTCGATGTCGTCGACCAGCGTGAAGCCGGCTGGCACGACGACCAGCGTCAGCGCGGTGGAGGCGAGCAGACCACCAATCACCGCGATCGCCATGGGCGCGCGGAACGGGTCGCCGATCGCAAGCGCGACCGGCAGCATGCCGGCGACCATGGCGACCGTGGTCATCACGATCGGCCGCGCGCGCTTGTGTCCGGCTTCGAGCAGCGCGTTCACCCGATCCTTGCCGGCGCGCATCTCCTCGATCGCAAAATCGACGAACAAGATCGAATTCTTGGCCACGATGCCCATGAGCATCAGAAAACCGATCATCACACCGAGCGACAGCGGCTCGCCCGTGATGTACAGCGCCCCGACCGCCCCGCCGATGGACAGCGGCAGCGACGATAGGATCGTGATCGGTTGCAGCACCCGGGCAAACAGCAACACCAGCACCGCGAACACCATCAAGACGCCGGTGCCCATCGCGATCAAAAAGTCGACGAACAGTTCCGACATCAGGCGCGCATTGCCGGTGTCGGTGAGATGCACGCCGGAGGGCAGGTGCTCGAGCGCCGGCAGCGCATGAATCTCCTTCATGGCCTCGCCGAGCTGCACGCCGGTGTTCAGATTGGCGTTGACCGCAATGCGCAGGCGCTGATCGCGGCTGTGGATCTGGGTGGGTCCCTCGCCGAAGCTGAAGGCGGCGACGGCCTTCAGCGGCACGGTGCCGCCGTCCGCGGTCGGCACGGGCAGATTCTCCAGCGTCGTCAAGTTGCTGCGCGCCGAGCGTTTCAGATTGACCAGAATGGGGACCTGCCGATCCGGCAGCGTGAATTTCGCGTCGTTCTGCAGCAGATCGCCGATCGTGGCGATCCGGATCGTCTGGCTGATGTCGGCTACCGTCACGCCGAGCTGGGCGGCCAGATCGAACCGCGGCCGGATGCGGATCTGCGGCCGCGGCAGATCGTCCTCGGAGCTGACGTCGCGCAGGCCGGGCAGCATCGCCATCTGCCGCATCACCTTGCGGGCGGTGCGCTCGAGCAGCGTCAAATTGTCTCCAGTCAGATCGATGGTGACGTCATGTCCGTTGCTCTCGCCATTGAAGTCCTGGAAGTACATCTGCGCATTCGGAATCCCACGCAGCTTGCCAAGCATGCTGTTCTGCCATTGCACCTGCGTCAGCCGGCGCTCGCTCGGGGGCACCAGGACGATGGCGAAATTGGCCTTGCGCACGCTGCCGTTGACGCCGACCGACTCGTCGATCGCCTTCACGTCCTTTTGCCGAGCGAGGATGCGGTAGACCACGTTGGCGACGCGCTCCGTGTCGGCGAGTTGCACGCCTGGAGGCAAGTCGATCTCGAGCGACGCGGTGCTGGTGTCGGGTTGCTGAATGAACGTCTTGGGCATCATCGCCAGCCCGTACACGGACGCCACGAAGAACAGCACGCCGAGCCCGATGGTCTTCCAGCGGTGGTGTACGCACCAATTCAGGACGCGCAGGTACCACGCCATGACCGGCCCGTCCCCATGCTCCGGCTCCGGCTCCGATTTGAGGGTGTAAGCGGCGATCACCGGCGTCAGCAGCCGGGCGACCAGCAGTGAAAAGAATACCGCGGCGGCGACCGACAGCCCGAACTGCCTGAAGTACTGGCCGATGATGCCGCTCATGAAGCTCACCGGTACGAACACGGCGATGATGGTGCACGAAGTCGCGACCACCGCGAGCGCGATCTGATCGGCCGCATCGATCGCGGCCTGGTAGGCGCTCTTGCCCATGCGCTTGTGCCGCACGATGTTCTCGATCTCCACGATGGCGTCATCGACCAGTACGCCCGACACCATCGACAGGGCGAGGAGACTGACCTGATTGAGCGTGAAGCCCATCGCCTCCATGAACGCGAAGGCGGGAATCGCCGACAGTGGAATCGCCAGTGCGGAGATCAATGTGGCACGCGTGTCCCGCAGGAACAGCCAGACCACCAGCACCGAGAGCAGCGAGCCTGCGATGAGCGCCTCGAGCGCGGAGTGATATTGCTGTTTGGTGTATGTGACCGAAGTGAACGTCTGATTGATGGCGACGTTGGGGTATTCGTGGCGGATCTTGGCCAGGGCGCGCTGAACGCCCTGCAGCACCGTGATGTCGGAGGTGTCGCGAGCGCGCGCCACCCCGAACGATATGGCGGGGCGGCCGTTGTACAGCTCGATGCTGCGCACCTCGGCGGCCGCGTCGCGTACCGTGGCGATGCTGCCGAGCCTGGTGAACCGCCCGCCGGGAAGGGCGATCTGCGTCTGCGCGAGCTGCCAGGTGGTGTGCGCATTGCCGAGCACGCGGATGGTCTGCTCGCCGTTGCCGAGATCGGCCCGGCCGCCGGGCATGTCGACGTTGAGACTGGCCAGCTGCCGATTGACTTGCGAGGCGGTGATGCCGAGGGCTTGCATGCGCGCCGGATCCAGCTCGACGCGGATCTCCCGGTTCACGCCGCCGTAGCGGGAGACCTGTGCGACCCCAGGCACTCTGAGTAGCGTCTTGGTGATCGTATTGTCGATGAACCAGGAAATCGCTCGATCACTCATATCGGTGGAGCTGACGGCGTAGTAGACGATCGGCCCGCCGTCGACTTTGACCTGCTGTACCACCGGGGGCAGGATGTCGCTGGGCAAATCGGGCTGTACCTCGGTGACCGCGTCGCGCACTTCGGTCACGGCGCGATCGATCGGGGTGCCGATCCGGAATTCGATGTCGGTTTCCTCGCCGCCCTGATAGGCGTCGGAAAGAATGCGGTGGATGTTGCCGATCCCCGCTACCGCCGCTTCGATCCGGCGCACGATCTGGATCTGCACTTCCTCCGGCGCCGCACCCGGCTCACTGACCACCACCGACACGATGGGATAGGAGATGTGGGGATTCTGTGTCACCGGCAGGCGCAGGAAGGACACGATGCCGACGAACAGCAGCACGACGAACAGCACGATCGGCGGCAGCGGGTGCCGAATCGCCCACGCGGACAGGTGTCTCATGAGCGTGCCGGCCCGGTGGGTGCCACTTGCACCTTCTCGCCGCTTTGCAGGAAGCCGCCCGCCAGGGTCACCACGCGCTCCTGCCCGGTCAGGCCCTTGGCGATGACCACGCCGGAGGGGAGCACGCCGCCAAGCTGCACCGCTCGGCGCACGGCGATGTTCCGGCGGTTGACGATGAACACATACGATCCCTTGGAGTCGGTCATCACCGCCGTTTGCGGTACCACCGGCCGTTCGGCGTGACTCTCGCTGATGACGGCGTATGCGAACGCCCCGGGCCGCAGGGCCGGATTGGGCGCAAGAGCGATGCGCACCTCGCCGAGCCGGGTCTGCGTGTTGACGGTGGCGCCGAGTAGCCAGATGTGGCCCGGGAAAGGCCGCGGATAGCCGATCAGATACACCTTCGCCGGCTGTCCGACCTGCAACGAGGCCAGATCCTGCTCGGCGACCTGTCCGATGAGTTCGACGCGATTCGCATCCTCCAGCGTGAACAGTGGCGGGCCTCCAGGGCTCGCCACCTGGCCGACCTCGGCCGCACGGGTCAGCACGGTGCCCGCCACCGGCGCGATGATGCGGGTCAGGGCCAGCTCGGCGCGCGTCTGCTGCAGTTGCGCCGCCACCATCTTGGTGTTGGCGGCGTCCATCGCCGCGCTGGCCTGGAGCTGCTCGACGTTTTGCGCCGAAAGTCCGCCGTCCGGGCCGATCGCCACGGCCCGGCGATATTCCGCGGTCGCAAGCGCCGCCTCGGCGCGTGCCTTGGCAAGGGCGGCGGCGAGCTCCGCGACCTGCGGTTTGAGTACCGAATCGTCCAGCCGCGCCAGGATCTGGCCCCGCCGGACCACGTCGCCCACTTGCACGTAGACCGCGACGATGCGCCCGGCCTGACCGCCGTCGCCGATCGGCAGATCGTGGCGCGCGGCGATCGAGCCGGTCACCATGACTTCGGTGTTCACCGGCCGTAGACCCGGGACGAAGGTGGAAACCAGGGGAATGTTGCGCTGGTCGGCGAGCGGCACGAGCGGCTTGGATGCCCGTGTCACCCGCAGGGTCACCGCGGCACCGACGGCAAGCGCCAGCAGCGCGCCGGCCGAGAGCCACCACCGTTTGCGCCGCTGGCGGCGATTCCCACTCGAGAGTTCCGCCGCTGTGTGATCGCGGCTGATCCCGGCTCCGCCGCTGGTGCCGGCGGTGATCGAAGTCTCGATCGGGGAGAACTCCTGTGCCACAGGGGCGAGCGCGGCCTGTGGGTCGTTCTGCGCGCTCATGTCACACCAAACCCTGCACCTTGGGAACCGACACCACCACGGTGCCGGCGATCTTGTCGTGCCAGGCTTGCCGCTCGGCGTCGAAGGCGATCCAGAAGAAGCCGAGTCCAGCGACCACCAGCGACAGGAAGCAGCCGAGGGCGCGCAAAATCGCCGTTTCCCAGTTGAGGGGGCGGCCGTCGATGCGCGCCACCCGCAAGTGGCAAATGATGCCGCCGACGGTGGTGCCGCGAAGTTTCCACATGAGCGCGCCGTAGGCGGCCAGAGCGACGAGCGTGCCGTCGCTGCCGTGATGACCGATCAGGCTGAGGCAGACACTGATCAGCACCAGGTCGATCAGCAGCGCCGCCATGCGGATCCAGAACCCGGCGCGCGGCAGCGCCATTAATTCGATCGCAGTAGGCTCCGCGGGCGCGGCGCTCGCCGTCGCGCCGGGTACGGGACCGGCGCTCATCGAGGCAGTGGCGCTGTTCGCATCGGCCGCGGCCGTATCGGGACCTGGAGGTGCGGAGCCAGCCGAGCGCGGCGGCTCGGCCGCCTGTGACGACGGCCTGGGGCCGCGTGCGGAGCGCAGCGCGAGCAGCAGCGTGTAGATCAGCGTGCCGAAGCCGATCAGGCCGACGACCGCATAGACGATGAAACCGACCACCGGCACCATGTACAAGAGCGATACCAGCGCCCCGCCGACCAGCACATGCAGGACGGGTTGGTCCATGCCACGGCGCGCGCCGCGCAATATCCGTCCGCCGAGCCAGGCAATGGCGATGACGCGCCCGAAAATCCCAGCGCACAGCAGACCGATCCACAGCAGGGGAACGAATATGATCCCGACCACGGTCACTGTCAGCGCGATCATCAGGACGAGCATCAGGATCGGCGTGAGCAGAACCATTGCGAGCGCCGTCAGAATCGACGGTCCCGGGTATTCTTCCAGCGTGCGGACGCAGTGGCGTAGGCCGTTACGGAACAAGGCGGCTACCAGCAGGTAGATCGCCAGCATGCCGAGCGCCACGGCCCAGGCCCACAGAACGTCGAGTCGGGGCGCGAGCAGCCGCCCAAACAGCAGACAATGCTCGCCCCATCCCCGCAGCGCGTCCGTGAAGGGGAAGATGCCGGACAGGAGCTGGACCGATCCGCTCTGCACCACCGCCGACGGACTGCGCTCGTAGGAGCCGAATAGACTGACGGCCTGGCCTTGCACAACGGCCTTGGGGCCGAGTTTCAGGTTGCCGAAAATCGCCACGGCGTTGCCGCCGACGCTGCCGTTGATGCGCCCATTGCCGAAGACGGACACCACACTGTTGGCTACGCTGCCGTCGACGTGAGTGCTGCCCATGATCGCGACTACGGAGTCCGACACAGTGCCGTGCACCGAGCTGCTTCCGAACACCGTCACGACGTCGCACGCGGTTCTGCCCGCGGGAAGCCGCGCGCTGTGACCGACCTTGACGATTTCCTGGCCGCTCGGGCAACGGGACTGGCGCTTCGCGATGACAATGGACTTGGAGTGATCGGTGATGCGGATCCCCCCATTGCCGATCACGACATGGCCGCCGCCGCCCCTGATGTCGATGCCCGCCGAGCCAACCTCGACGACGCGGGCGTCATGCGCGGCGGCAGGCGCGATGCAGGCGCACAACCCGGCGAGCAGCGCGCCGATAAGAGTCCAGCGGAATATCTGTTTCATACCGAGTGAACCTTGGAATGTGGCGCAGCGCAACGGAGCACGAGGTAGCCGAGCGCGCACAGGGCCGCGTACAGCGCGCCGGTGGCCAACAGCCCACCGAACAGCCAGGCTCCCGGAATCTGTCGCGCCAAGTGAACGGCAAGCTCGGCGAGCAGCAGCAGCGCGCTGCTCACGCCACGCACGCCGTGAACAGCATGGATCGCGCCGCTGGCCACCAGCGTGTAAGTCAGCTGCATCCGCAGGCTCGCAACGAGCACCCAGGCGAGCGGGATACACACCACACAGCCCATCATCAGCGCCAGTCGTGCCGTGAGCGGCCATCGATTGACGCCGGTGGCCGCTCGCGGCTCACCGGCGCGCGTCGCGACTTCACTCAGCACGCGGGCCTCGAGCGAGGCGGGCGCGCGGCACGGCGGGAGCTGGCGCAGCGCCTCGTGCGTCAGGTGTTCCAGATGTTCTGCGAGTGAGCGATTCCGGGAATTCATGTCGGGTTGCAACTTTGCGCGGCGCTTGGCGCCAGGCCGCTTTGCGCCAGCGACTTGGCCATGGTGATGCGTCCGCGCAGGATATCGGTCTTGATCTTGGCCAGGGAGTGTCCGAGGCGGGCGGCGATATCCTGGTAGGACATCTCTTCGAAGTGAAACAGCACGAGCGGCACGCGCTGATGGTCGGGAAGCTGACTGAGGGCCTGCTCGAGGAGCGCATGCCGTTGCGCCTCGTCCGTCTCGTGCAGTACGCCATCGAGGGTCGCGGTGGCGTTCTCCAGATCGGCCTCGCGTTCCTCCTGGGTGAAGACTTCGGAGAACAGCCGCCAGCGCTTGCGGTGGCGGGTCAGGTGGTTCAGCGTCAGGTTGGTGGCAACGGTCTTCAGCCACCCACCCGCGGTCGGACTTTCTCGCAGGCGCTCGAAATTCTCGTAGGCCTTCAGGAATACGTCCTGGCTGATGTCCTCGGCCTGCGCGGAGTCGCCCGTCAGGCGGACTGCGGTGGAGAAAACCATATCCTGATAGGCGCGCATGAACGCTGCGAACTCTCGAGAATCGGGCCTTGGGCTTGCCGGGTGCACAGGTGGATCATCGTTTGAGGCAAGAACACGGCAGGAACCGGAAAGTTGCAGGCCCAGCCACGCCGGACCTGGTGCCGGAGCGCGATCCGCGACGCGGCCCTCCGGGACCGGCCGACGACACTCCGAGCCGCCCGGTGCCCGCGCACCGCTACAGCCTACGCCAGCCGATGGGGCGCCGACTACCTGTTTCCCGCCGAGCGGGCCGCGCGCGAGCTTCTGGCTCCGGCCGCCACGCCCCACGGAGGTCAGGATCGTCCCGCGCGCCGGTGTTCCACGGGCGCCTCAGCGCTCGCTCGCCATCCCGGCAAGCCGCGCGATCGTGTTCATGTTGCGCGCCGTGCCCGCCTGGGCCGCCGGGACGACCAGCCTGGAATGGGCGATGCCGTCGCGGTACATCACGTAGACCTCGCGGGTCCCCAGGGCGAGCAGTTCCGAGTTGCGGCCTCGCGAGGCCTCGATCGTGTCCGGCGGCGGCGGGGTATCGAGAAATATGGCGACCGTCCGCTCGGGCGGGTGATGCGGGAAGGGATTCGCGGCGAGCACGCTCGCCAATTCGAGGTGCGTGCGTACCAGGACCCTGATCGGTTTGCCCATGTGTGCCTGCAGGCGCTGCTCGAGCAGCATCTTGACCCTGGGCTCGCCGAGCCGACTGGTGAACAGCACGTTGCCCGATGCAATGTACGTGCGCACCCGCTGGAAGCCCGCGTCCCGGCACAACTCCACCAGCGTCGGCATGGACAGCCTGTTGGCGCCAACGACATTGACGGCACGAAGGAGTGCGATGTACGCCGGCACGGGCGGGCTCCCCGAGATGCGATCGCCAGTCTGCAGACTCAGGAGACTATAATGCCATGCGGCGCCCGGTGAGACGATCGCGGAGCTGGAACGATGTGCCGGCGGTAACGCGCTCCGGTGGCATCGAGGCGAGGGATGGATGCAGGCGAATTCCATGTCCACGACGGCAGCGGATGAACAGCACCCCGACGATGAGGCGGCCGACCACCGCGCGCGCACGCGGCGCACAACGGCGGTCGTCGAGGCGCGTATCGCCGTGGCGAGGGAACAGCGGGACGTGCTTCTGATTCTCACCGGCGACGGCAAGAGCTCCTCGGCGTTCGCTACGGCGGGGCGCGCATCGGCGCAAGCCGGGGACATCACGGGGCGTGGCGCGCCTGCGGAGTTGATTGAGCGCAGTGACACGGTGACGGACAGGCACGCGGTGGACACGCGTTCGCCGGCATTCGCGCCCAGCAGGGCCTCGAGTTGTAGGTGAGCGGGCGCGGTACAATCGGGCCGCAGCGCATCGTCTGCCTGACGGAAGAGACGACCGAGACGCTGTATTTGCTGGGCGAGCAGGACCGCATCGTGGGCATCTCGGGCTTTACGGTGCGCCCGCCGCAGGCTCGTCGCGAAAAGCCGAGAGTGAGCGCCTTCACCAGCGCCAAGATCGAGCGCATCGTCGCCCTGAAGCCGGATCTCGTGCTGGGCTTTTCGGATCTGCAAGCCGACATCGCCGCCGATCTCATCCGCAGCGGCATCGAGGTGCACGTCTTCAATCAACGCGGCGTCGAGCAGATCCTGGAATCGATCGCCATGCTCGGCCGAATGATCGGCGCGCGCGCACGTACCCAGGCCCTGATCGGACGGCTGCGCCGCTCCATCGATGCAACCCGTCGCGCCGCAGCGCGGTTGCCGTGTCGGCCGCGCGTCTATTTCGAGGAATGGGACGATCCGCTGATCTGCGCAATACGCTGGGTCGGGGAACTGCTCGAGATCGCCGGCGCGGAGAATTGCTTTGCGGATCTCGCCGCGCGGCCCGCCGCCAAGGGGCGCATCATCGCCGATCCGCTCGAGGTCGTCCGGCGCGCCCCCGACGTCTTGATCGCCTCGTGGTGCGGCAAGAAATTCAACCCGGCACGAGTGCGCGCCCGCCCCGGTTGGGAGTCGATTCCGGCGCTGCGCCACGATCGATTGTTCGAGGTCAAATCGTCCGAGATTCTGCAGCCCGGACCTGCTGCCCTTACCGACGGTCTGAGTCGCCTCTATCAGATCATCGCCGGCAGTGCGCGCGACATGGTGGAACGAAGCGCCCGCAATGGGTAGCGACGAGGCGCGAAGCCCCGCTTAGCCGTAAATCAGCCGGCGCCGATGACCTCGTGTTCGATCATGATCTTCGCCTCGGGGGCATTCGGGCCGGGTTCGGATGCGCCAGCGCGGTAGGCGCGGTGTGCCCGGTGGGGTGCAGCACGCCGATCAACATCGTGCTGACGCCATTCCAGACAATCTGCGCGCCGATGGCGAGCAGGATGAACGCCGTCAGCCGGATCATGATGGTGGTTCCTGTCTTGCCCAGGCGGCGCACCAGACGATCGGCGTACCGGTAGCAGAGGTAGATGATGACGCAAGTGATCAACACGCCAACGAAGTGCGCAAGAATCGTGGGCAAGAGCGCGCGCAGGCCGCGCGGTGGGTTGGCCCCGAGCGTCACTGCCACCGATATCGATCCGGGTCCGACGGTCAGCGGCATGGTGATCGGATAAAACGCCCCCTGCGTGATGCTGTCGGGGCTGGCGGCGCCGGCTGGGGCGGAAACCACCGGCTTGATCGGCCCATTGAGCAGGGACCAGGCCAGAGCGCATACCACGATGCCTCCGGCCACCTGTACCGCTGGAATCGAGACGCCGAAAAAGTCGAGCACGTAGGCGCCGACCAGGATAGAGGCGATGAGCAGCACGAAGCTGTTGAAAGCGACGAGCTTCGCGCTACGGGCGCGCTCGGCCGGTGTGAGTCCCGCGGTCATGGCTAGGAAAATAGGCGCGCCGCCGAACGGATTGATGATCGGCAGCAGTGCCGCCACGGCGACGAAGACGATTTCGGTGAAATAATGAATGCGGGCCAGGAGCATGGCTATGGGGCGGCGGGCGGAACATCCGGGACGGGCGGCGACAGTCTCGCCCTGAATGTCCGCAAGCTCAAGCACGTCCCGATGATCAAACAGCTGCGCGATGAGCCTGAGGTATCTCGGGTGGGGGGGGAGGGCGGACAGGCGAGTCACGCCGATCTATGGGAGGGGGATGCGCGGCCGGTACATGCCCCGTGCCGGGGCGCGCGACGTCCTGGATGCGTCTGCGCCTCGCCGCCGCGGGAGGTATCGCGTAGCGCATCTCGTCGAAGCGAACTGGGATGGTGAGCGACTCCGGCGGTTTAAATCACCGCGCAGCGGGATGTCCGCCGGCCCAAGACGATCAGACCCAGGACTTGCGTCCGTTCGCGCGACTGGATACAATCACAGTCAGGTTAAAAACCTCTACCGCCGGGTAGGCGGGACGTGAAGCGCGTGGAGCGGATCCGAGACGCGGTTCGGTTCAACCGAGCCA
>DAHXNE010000097.1 GCA_027366635.1 Gammaproteobacteria bacterium
CCCGAGTCATGAAGCGGCCCGGCAAGGTCACAGGCACAGGGACGTGCCCCGCCGCCGCAGGTGGCGGACGTTGCGCCAAAAACCACGCTTTTTGGCGCAACGGCGCTGGGCGGGGCAGGAGCCCCGATCCAGCGCTTCTTAATAGGTGACTGCGCAATGGAAGTGAAGACTCCGGCGGGACTTTCGGCGTGCATCGTTACCTACAACGAAGCCGATCGGATCGAGGACTGCGTGCGGTCCGTGAGCTTCTGCGACGAGGTCATCGTCGTGGACTCGCATTCGACCGACCGCACGCGCGAGCTCGCCGCTGCGCTGGGCGCGCGCGTGATCGAGCGCGATTGGCCCGGCTATCGCTCGCAAAAGGCGTTCGCGGTCGGCTGCGCCCACAACGACTGGGTTCTATGTCTGGACGCCGATGAGCGCGTCAGCGATCGGCTGCGCGAAGAGATCGAAGCGGTGCGCATTGGGGGCTTCCAGCGCTTCGCGGGCTGGTCCATTCCGCGCATCACCGATTACTTTGGACGATTTCTGCGCCACGGCAATGCCTATCCCGATCGCCTCATCCGCCTGTTCGATCGCCGGCGGGGCGGCTGGGTCGGCCGCGAGATCCACGAGAACACGCGGGTCGAGGGACGCGTGGGCCGGCTTTACGGGCACCTCGAGCACTTCTCGTACCGCAGCCTCACCGACCACCATCTGCGCATGCAGCGCTACGCCGACCTCATGGCGCGCGAGCTGTATGCCAACGGCAAACGCTGCGGCCTCGGCAAGGTGCTGATCAATCCGCAGTGGCGCTTCTTGCGCGGCTACGTCCTGAGGCTCGGACTGCTCGACGGCTGGCGCGGACTGGTGTTCGCGCTGGTCGAGTCCAACTACGTCCGGCGCAAGTACCTGCACCTCTACATACGCTGCAAGGGACTGCCGAGCTGACCGGCTTGCGGCTCAACGCCCGCGGCCCGAGTTCGGACCGGCGAGCCCGGCTCGGCCGCGCGCGGCGCCCAGAGCTCCCCTATCCGGTCCGTCCCGGCTTCCCCCCGGCCTGCAGCCGCTCAGCGCGCAGCATGCGCCGATAGTGCACCGGCTGGATGGTCTGGATTCTGCACGGGTGCCCCATCGAGTACACATAGCTGGTACGCACCCGCACCCAGTCCAATATCGAGCTGATGCCGATCGTGGGGGAGGTCAACAGGTCCGGACACGGCTGGGCGACCGTGATGAGGTAAACCGTGTTGATGTTGGCCCAGGCGATGAGCTGATTCGACCAGATGGCCGAACGGGCGTGGCGGGGTATCACCCACATGAATTCGCGCACCCGTTTGCCGGCATACGCGTTGAAGCGGGCATGCTCGGCGGCGTCCCCGTGCCGCAACGCTCGGGTCGCGGAACAGGACGCGAGCAGCGCGGATGCGGCCAGAATGCACACAACTTTCAGCGGTACTGATCGTCTCATGGTATCTCCTTCAGGCGCCTCAGGCACGCCCGGAACCGAACGCCACCGGGAAACGTCACGCCAGCCAACCGAATCACCGTGCAATCAGTGCCCGGCCCTGGCTCGAGCTTCGCGTGGTGGAGAACACCGTGAATCCGGCTCCTGGGCAAGTCCCGGACCGTCTGTTCCTGGCAGGGTCCGATGCGCCCGCCGACGCCGGATTCCGCTTCGTTCCAAACCGATCATATTACGCGCTCTCCATCGGTGCGCAACGCTCACAGGCGCGCGCCGGCTGCGGTGATAGTCGGCGAACCGCGAAACTACATCCCCGGGCGCTGCGGCAACGCAGCGGCGCCGTCCACGACCGAGGTCCCCTGCACGCCGACCACAATCGATGCAACCTCGAAACCCGCCAGCGGAACCAACCGGCGCTGCCTCGAGCGCGGCGGCTCGTAGAGCGCGAATAGCGTATTGCCGCCTTCGCGCCAACCTATGCCGTTGTAGCCGACGGCACCCAGGTACAAATGCCCGGCGAGCTGCACTGGGAACATCGCGAAGTCGACGTACGAGAACGAGTCGTCCCAACCGCCGTTGAGCAGCTTCGGGCCGAACGTTGGAAACACGCTAGTGTAAACGCTGTACAAACTCAACGCGCCGCTGTGCCGGGGACCTCTGACGATGTGCCAGGCGCGCGTTACGGCCGCAGATCCCGCCGTCCCCGTGACCGTGGCGGGCTGATACGAGAAAGCAGGCACGTCGTTGAGCAGACCGAGCGGCCGCTGGGGAGGTCGCGGCAGATGGCGGTACGATCGATACGCGCGCGCCACATCCAGCGCGATAGCCCGCGCTGCGCCGCACGCTCCCGAGCCGCCGCAGAACTGCCTGGCAAGTGCAAGCCGGTATCGCAGGTGCACCGTCAGTTGGCACACTCTTCCCCAACCGGCGCCGGCCCAAGGCGTAACGCGCGCCAGCAAGTCGCCATCGGTCATACTGACCGTGCCTGATTCGATATACGCAGGGCGACCGAGCACCCTGCCGAGCGCCCCGTACACGTTCCAGCACGGCGCCGTGTAGCCCTGGGGCTGGGGCAGCTGGCGTGCCGTGCCCTGCGCATCGAGCTCGGCGAATACCGCCGACTGGCAGTCCGCCGTGCCGGCGACCGCGCTAACCATGTACAGTGGTGTTCCCGCAAGATGGTTCATCTCGGCCGGCTGCCGCGGCGTCAGCAGACCTTGAGCGGTGAGCGCGTGCCGCAGCAGCGTATACACGGCGGCCTGCGCCGATCCGCGCTCGAGCGGCCAGTCCGGCGCCCTCGCCAGCGAGACCCAGTGCTGCAAGGAAGCGGAGGACTTCCTCATCACTTTGGGGGAGTGCGCGACGCGGGCCGCCAATCGGCGGCAGAGCGATGGGTGAGCCGTGGTAGCGGCCGTCGCGAGCGGCGCCACCGCGAGAACGACAATTGCTACACCGGGCGTCCATCGCATGATCCATCGCATGATGATCCCCCCAAGAGGGCTCTGCGGACACGGCCAGTACGTTGCTATAATAGCCAAGCTTCCCGCCGCAGTCCCCTGCCGTTCCCCGCCACGCGGGGCACCAGAGGGCGCTGCCAGCCTCACCGTGCCGGTTCCACACGGCACACGCACGCTGGAAGGGCTCACGACCGATGCCACGCTCAAGGATTCAGGAGACCCAGCCGATGCAACTCTTCACCAACCCCAACTCGCCGTTCGCCCGCAAAGTCAGAGTCAGCGCGCTCGAGCTCGGGCTCGCCGGGCGGATCGAGAGTCTCGAGGTCTCCCTGACGCCGATCAGTCCCCACGCCGGGCTGCGCGAGCGCAATCCGCTCGGCAAGATCCCGGCGCTGATCACCGACGACGGCGAGACGCTGTATGACTCGCCGGTGATCTGCGAGTACCTCGATGCGCTGGCCGGCGGCGGACGGCTGTTCCCGGCCAACGGAGCGGCACGCTGGCAGGCGTTGCGCCGCCAGGCGCTGGCCGACGGGATCGCGGACGCGGCCGTGCTGGTGCGCTACGAGACCGCGGCCCGCCCGGTGCCGTTGCAATGGCGGGAGTGGCTCGACGGCCAGTGGCTCAAGATCCGCACGGCGCTCGATGCGCTGGAGCGCGACACGCTCGAAGGCCCGGTCGACATCGGCGCGATCTCGATCGCCTGCGCCATCGGCTATCTCGACCTGCGCTTCCCGCAGGAACCCTGGCGCCAGAACCGGCCCCGGCTCGCGCGCTGGCTCGGCGCCCTCGCCGAGCGAGAATCCCTCGCGGCGACGCGCCCGGGGTAGGCGGGCCCCTCCAAAACGCAAACGCCCGGCCGGTCCATACGGACCGGCCGGGCGCGTTGCACCAGATCAATCCCGGGTCCGGACTACTTCCACACCTTGGCGTGCATCATCCCCGGCATCATGTTGTAGTTGAGGCTGTACATGATCCACAGCGAGCCGCCCAGGATGATGCCGACCATGATCACCGCGTAGAGCAGAGCCATTCGGTTCCAGCGCTGCTCTTCCGAGCGATTGAGGTGCAGGAAGTACACCACGTGCACGATCATCTGCGCGGCGGCGCAGACCACGATCACGAGCAGAACGTCCTGCACAACGTGACCGATCACCAGCGCGAAAGGAATCGCCGTCAGGATCACTGCCAGTACGAAGCCAGTCACGTACTGCTTGAGCGTCGGACCGTGGCCCGCATGGCCGCCGTGCTCGCCGTGCGGTCCGTGGCCGGTGACCGCTTCGTTCGCGGCGCTCATCAGTGCACCACCGCGGACAGGTAGACCAGGGAGAATACCCCCACCCAGATGATGTCGAGGAAGTGCCAGAACAGCATCATGCAGTTCAGCCGCGCGCGGTTCGTGGCGGTGAGCCCCTTCTTCGCCACCGCAACCATCATGACCGCCATGAAGATCAGGCCGCAGGTGACGTGCAAGCCGTGGGTTCCCACCAGTGTGAAGAAACACGACAGGAACGCGCTGCGCTCCGCAGTGGCGCCCATCGCCACCAAGCCGGCGAATTCGTGTATCTCCATGCTGATGAATCCCAGCCCCAGTACGAACGTCACCGCGAGCCACCCCAGCGTGGCGTTCTTTTTGTCGGCGTTCATCGCCAACGTCGCCAGACCGCAGGTGAAGCTGCTGCACAGCAGAAACATCGTCTCGGTCAGCGTGTACGGCAGATCGAACAGCTGCCTCGGAGTCGGACCGCCCGCCGTATGACCGTGCAGCACCGCGTAGGTCGCGAACAGGCCCGCGAACAGCAGGCAGTCGGTCATCAGGTAGATCCAGAATCCCAGCTGGATCGTCCCGGCGACGTCGGGGTGCGGCTCCACGTCGACGAAAACCGCTTCACCCGTCTGGTGCCGATCACGCGGCGCATCCGCGCCGTGATTGGCATAACCGGGCTTCAGCGCCAAGGCGCCGTCTTGCAGGGCGATTGGTCCATTTGACATGATTTACACGCTCCCCGCTTCGACACGTCCGTGCAGTTCTTCCATCCGGCGCACCTCGTCGGCACCGAGGTAATAATCCCGGTCGTCGTCGAAGGCGTGATGGATCAGCGTCCCGAGAACTCCCGCCAGACAGACGGCGGCGAGCCACCAGATGTGCCAGATCATTGCGAATCCGAACACGAACGCGAATCCACCGATGATGAACCCGGCCGCCTTGTTGCGCGGCATGTGAATGGGCACGAATGTCGAGCTCTTGAGCTCGACGCCGCGCTGCTTCATTTCCCAGTACGCGTCGCGGTCACGCACGATCGGGGTACGCGCGAAATTGTAGGCCGGCGCCGGCGACGGCAGCGCCCACTCCAGCGTGCGCCCGTTCCACGGGTCGCCGGTCAGGTCGCGGTTCTGCTCCCGCTGGCGGATGCTCACCACCACCTGCGCGACCTGCAGGATGATGCCGGTGAAGATGATCATCGCGCCCACCCAGGCGATGATGAACAGCGGATGCCAGGCCGGCACATTGTAGTGATCCATGCGGCGGGTGGCGCCCATGAAGCCGAGCACGTACAGCGGCATGAAGGCCACGTAGAAGCCGACCACCCAGCACCAGAACGCGGCGCGGCCCAGAGTGTCGTTCAGCTTGAAGCCGAAGATCTTCGGCGCCCAGTAGCTCAGGCCGGCGAATATCCCAAACACCACGCCGCCGATGAGCACATTGTGGAAGTGGGCGACCAGGAACAGGCTGTTGTGCAGCACGAAATCCGCCGGCGGCACCGACATCAACACGCCACTCATGCCGCCGATGGTGAAGGTGATGAGGAACGCGATCGTCCACAGCATCGGCGTCTCGAGCCGGATCCGGCCGCGGTACATGGTCAGCATCCAGTTGAAGATCTTCACGCCGGTCGGTATCGCGATGATCATCGTGCTGATGCCGAAGAAGGCGTTCACCCCGGGGCCGTTACCCATGGTGAAAAAATGATGCAGCCACACCAGCAGCGACAACAGCCCGAT
>DAHXNE010000104.1 GCA_027366635.1 Gammaproteobacteria bacterium
TGTGCGCCGCCTGCATCAGCGCGAGATCCTTCGGCCAACGCGACTCGGGCCACTGCTCGGGATACCAGGCCGTGCCGAGCAGCAGCGGCGGCCGCGGCGCCGCCAGTGCCGGCAGCACACCGAACGCGCCGGCAAGGCAGACGCCCAGCAGCAAATTGCGCATGCGCCACCGCGCCGCGCGTGCTGCCGGGCTCGAGCGAAGGGACTGTGGATTCGCTTGCATGAGCTGCTCCGGATGCGCCACCGTTATCGCCGGCCGGCGGCGTAAGCAAGTGAGAGTGTCATTTCATGGAATAATAGCCCACAATATGAGACGCGTGGGGGCTTTGGGAAGCCATCGATGACTGATGAGCACGGCAAGCGGCCCGCAGCATCGCTATCCCGTTGCTCGGCCGGCGGCGCACCGCCGCTGGGCTGCAATGCCCCGTTTGCTGGATTGAGGGCCTATCATGAAAAAATCGGTATTGACACGAGTGACGCCCTTCATCGCCGCGAGCCTGGCGCTCGCCTGGCTCCTGCAGCCGCCCGCGCCAGCGCGGGCTGCGGGCGCGCCGACGCCGCACTACAGTGTCGATCGATTCACCATCGGGGCGCTCCTGGCCAATCCCAGGACACGTGCCGTCCTGGACGAATACTTGCATGGATTCAGTGCCGCGCGCATCGCCGTCAAAGGGCGGGACGAGACGCTGAGGGAAGTACAACCCTTTGATTCATCACGCCTGACCAACGCGGTTCTGGCCAAGATCAATGCGGCGCTGGCGAAGATCCCGGCCACCTCGGTCGCCGCCGAGCTGTCGCAGCCTCCCAATGGACCGACGCAGATCCCGGATGCCCAACTTGATCCCGCGCGGCACCTGCAGCCTTCTCAGCTCGAATCGGTACTGCACCGGCCGCTGCCCGAACAGTACATCTGGACATACCCGCACACGGCGCATAGCTACGGCCTGCGCCCGCACTATTTCCGGCGCTCGTTTCAGATCACGTCAGTTCCGGCGCGCGCCACGCTCTATCTGGCCGGTCCACGGCAAGCGACGATCTATCTCAACGGCAAGGAAGTGGGGCACTACCAGCTGAACCTGAGTTTCCCCATGGGCGTTCGGGTGTATCAGCAGGATGTCGCCCGCTGGCTGCGGCCCGGCAAGAACGTGCTCGCCATCGAGGCGGTACGCGGACCGATGGCCGGCAACGAAGCACAGGCTCCGGTCAGCCGGCACCTGCGCGCCGGGAAAATTCTGGCGGCAATGATCGTCCCGGCGGCGCGCGGGATTCCGGCACCACCCTTGATGATGAGCGACGCCAAATGGCGAGCCACCGCGCGGCAAGCGCCCGCGGGCTGGCAACGGACCGGCTTCAATGATTCCGCCTGGCGGCAAGTCGATGACCTCGGTGGCATCGAAAGCACGATCGGCCTGCTCCAAGCGAATGCCGATGCCGGCATGTACGCCTGGCCGGGTTACGACGGCATCTCGCCGTTTCTCGCCCAGTACCCACTGAACGCGCTGGAGGTCCGCCGCGTCTACGCCGGTGTCGGCGTGATCAAAAACGTCCAAGCGCTGACCGGGGATACCCACGGTGGGCCGTTCGCCGTCATGCTGCCCGCCAAGCATGTCTCTCGGACCGATGCGCCGCAGGTGCTGTTGGACTTCGGGCGCGAAGTCAACGGGCGGATAGAGCTGCAGTCTGAATCGAATGCCTCCGCCGAGGTGACGGTGCAATACGGCGAGTCGACCGCCGAAGCGCTGCTGCAGCCGTATCTGGGTGTCGACCCTATCTACATTCCGCCCCACGGAACGGCATACGGACCGAAGAGCGCGTTCCGCTACGCCGTCATCCGCTTCACCGGCGGGCGCGCGACCCGCTTCCGCGCCATCCGTCTGGATGGCATCGCCTATCCGGTCAAGTACCAGGGCTCATTCGAATCGTCCAGTCCATTGCTCAACAAGATGTGGACGATCGGCGCATACACGGCGCACCTGTGCATGCAGGACGACATCTGGGATGCGCCCAAGCGGGATCGTAATCGTTGGGCGGGAGACCTCGATGTCAGCGGCAGAACCATCGATGACGTCTTCGGCGATCACTTCCTGATGCAGGACACGCTCAACCGCCTCATCGGCCCGGCGCCGATCCACAAAGCCGTCAACGGGATTCCGGGCTACTCAGCACTGTGGGTTAATACGCTTTTCAATTATTACTTGCATACTGGGTCGACGAAGGAACTCGAACGCGTTCAGACACGCTTGGTCGAACTCCTCGATTACATGAAGAAGGATCTGAACCGGTACGCGGTCTTCTCCGACTTGACCCACGCCTGGACGTTCGTGGACTGGGCGCCGGGAATGAGCGGCGATACGCGGCAGACCCGCATGGCGACCCAGTTTGAATACTATCAAGCGTTCAAAGACGGGGCCTATCTGCTGCGCGTTCTGCACGATGACAAGGATGCCGGGCGGATGGCCACGGAGGCGGCCGCACTCAAGGCGGCCGCGCAGAAGTATATGTTGAACGCACAGGCAACATTCGGCGACCGGTGGCAGCCCAACGCTTATGCGGTACTGTCCGGAGTCGCAACCAAGGGTGAATATGCCGCGATCTGGCGCCACGTGCTGGCGCAGGTCGGCACGCCGAAGTACCGTTCGTACGTCATAACGCCGTATTACAACTTCTACGTGGTGAGCGCAATGGCCAAGATGGGCCACAGGCGGGCGGCGCTGAAGTGGATCCGACAGTATTGGGGCGGAATGGTGCAGGAGGGCGCGACTAGTTTTTGGGAGGCCTACAATCCCACCTGGTTCAAGGGATTCATGTACCAGGCATCGCTCCAGGCGGATGGCGTGTCGGGCTTTTTCGTCAGCTTGGCGCACGGCTGGTCGAGTGGGGTCACGCCCTGGTTGATGCGCCAGGTGTTGGGAATTCGGCCGACCGCGGGCGGATTCGCGCAAGTCGACATCCGTCCCGACCTCATCGGCCTGAAGTGGGCCAAGGGCGCCGAGCCCACGCCGCACGGGTTGCTGCGTGTCGCGATCCGCGACGACAAGGGCTACATCACCACGATCCACCTGCCGCCGCAGGTCGAGGCGAGCGTCTCGGTGCCCGTTTCAGCCCCCGATGCGAAGGTAATCGTCAACGGCAAGCCGATGGCCAGTGTGGCGACCGACGGCGGGAGGCGTGCCGTCGTGAGGCTGCGCCGGCCGGGAAAATACGTCGTGACGAGCCATTAGCGGCTGCCAATCGGGACGTCTGATCAACGCCCCCGCGCCGGCTTTCGCCGCCCGGCGAGGGGCTTGCCACCGGCCGTGGGCTGAGCCGCGGCGGCTGGATGACGCCCCGTCCAACCGAGGTCCTCGCTGATGCGCCGTGCGGTACCGACCACATCCCTGCTCAAGATTTGCATGCGATGATCGCTCATGTACTGCGCGGCGCTCGAGACGCTGATCGCCGCGATGGTCCGCCCGGCCACATCACGGATCGGGGCGGCGATGCAGCGGATCTGGTCCTCGTTCTCCTCGATATCGAAGGCGAAGCCGGCGCGGACGTAGCGGCGCATGCGCTCGAGCCAATCCTGGATACTCATCCCGCCGCGCCGCTCGGTGCGGAACAGGTCGATCCAGGCGTCCTCGTCGAGGTCGAGAATCAGCGCCTTGCCCAGACCCGTGGAGGTCACGGGCTGCAGCTCGCCGATCCTGGAGCTGATATTGATGCGGCGCTTGCCCGGAACTTTGTCGAGATAGAGTACATGACTCTGATCGAGCACCCCGAGGTGCACGGTATCCTCGGTGAGCAGCGCCAAGCGCTCCAGATGCGGCGCGGCCACCCGCGGGAGATCGAGCTCGTCACGCACCCGGAACCCAAGCTCGAGCAGTTTGGGCCCGAGGCTGTAGCCGCTGTGCGGTACGAACGACAGGTACCGCCGCACGGTGAGCGCCGAGGCCAGCCGGTGCGTCGTGCTGCGGGTCAGGCCGAGCCGCTCCGCCAGTTCTCCGAGCTTGATCGGGCCCTCTGCGACGACGTCGATCACGTCGAGTCCACGCAGCAGCGTCTGGCTGCCGAGACGCGCGCGGCCCGCATTCTCATCCGACCCTGCGGGATGCTCGAGCCTTCCGGATGGACGAGTGCTTCTCATTATGTGGTACCCGTATTAGTATGTGGGACAAGGGGCCCGGCCGCAACCGATGCGCGCCGCCGTCCATCGCATCGACCCATTCGGCCGCTTACACGCACACCGTACATGAGCTTTCCGCAGATCAGACAAGTGCGCGCCTTCGTCATCCGCGGCGGTGGCGCTGACTACCACGACCAGCAGGACGGACACTGGATCGACGATCACATCGCCACGCCCATGAGCCGCTATCCGGAATACCGCCAGAGCCGCCGCAGCTTCGGGATCAATGTCCTCGGCACGCTGGTCGTCGAGATCGAAGCGGCCGATGGCACGATCGGGTTTGCGGTCACTACCGGCGGGGAGCCGGCCGCCTACATCGTCGAGCACCATCTCGCCCGCTTTCTCGAGGGTCGTGATCCGGCCTCGATCGAGAAGATCTGGGATCAGATGTACTTCGCAACGCAGTACTACGGGCGCAAGGGCTTGGTGGTGAACGCCATATCCGGGGTCGATCTGGCGCTTTGGGACCTGCTCGGCCGGCTGCGCGGCGAGCCGGTCTACCAGATGCTCGGCGGCGCGGTGCGCGACGAGCTGATCTTCTACGCTACCGGGTCGCGCCCCGACCTCGCCCAGTCCCTCGGATTCATCGGCGGGAAACTCCCGCTGCATCACGGACCGGCGGAGGGCGAGGCGGGACTGAGGCGCAATCTCGAGGCGCTGGGCGAGATGCGCGGCCGTGTCGGCGCGGACTTCTGGCTCATGCTCGACTGCTGGATGAGCCTCGATTTGCCCTACGCGATCAGACTGGCGCAAGGGGCGCGCGAACACAATCTGAAATGGATCGAGGAAGCGCTCTCTCCCGATGACTACTGGAGTTACGCGCAGCTGAAGCGCAGCGTCCCGCCCGGCATGTTGGTGACTACGGGGGAGCACGAAGCGACGCGGTGGGGCTTCCGCATGCTGCTCGAGATGCAGTGCTGCGACATCATTCAGCCGGACGTCGGCTGGTGCGGTGGCCTGACGGAACTCATGAAGATCGCCGCCCTGGCCGACAGCCGCGGCGTGCTGGTCATTCCGCACGGCTCGAGTGTCTACAGCTACCACTTCGTCGTCACCCGCCATAACAGTCCGTTCGCCGAATTCCTCATGATGGCGCCGGCGGCCGACCGCGTCGTGCCGATGTTCCATCCCCAGCTTATCGGCGAGCCGGTTCCCGTCAACGGGCGGTTGAAGTTGCCGGATACGCCGGGGTTTGGCGTCGAGCTCAATCGCACGCTGCCCCTGCACCGCCCCTACCCGCGCTGAGGGTGCGAATCCTTCCGCTTTTGGTTCAAGACTGCAAGAGATCTCGATATACACCATGAAACTTCTGCGCTACGGCCCCGCCGGTCACGAATTGCCCGGATTGCTCGATGGCCAGGGTACCCTCCGCTCCCTCTCCGGGGCCATCCCTGACGTCGACGCTGCTCATCTGTCGCCACAGAGCCTTGCTAGCCTCGCGGCGATCGACCCGGCGACGCTACCCGCCGTATCCGGCAAGCCGCGGCTCGGCGTGCCGGTCGCCGGCACGCGCAAATT
>DAHXNE010000120.1 GCA_027366635.1 Gammaproteobacteria bacterium
CGGCGTGGGCACCGTGTTCGAGGTCAGCGCCGCGGGCACCGAATCCATCCTGCACTCATTTGCGGGCGGGGCGGCCGACGGGGGCTATCCGCGCGCGGGTGTGGTCCTCGACGGCGCGGGAGACCTCTACGGCACGACAGCCAATAGCGGCGCGTACGGTGAGGGCACGGTGTTCGAGATCAACACCTCCGGAGCGGAATCCGTGCTGTATTCCTTCGCCGGCGGTGCGGCCGACGGGGCGCGCCCGCAGGGCAGCCCGATCATGGACAGCGCCGGAAATCTCTACGGCACGACCTCGGCCGGCGGCGCGCTCGGTCTCGGCACGGTGTACGCGCTCGATCCGACGGGCGCGGAATCCGTTCTTTATTCGTTCGCGGGCGGGACGACCGACGGCCAGGTTCCACTGGGCCATCTGGTCATGGGCAGTTCCGGAAGCCTCTATGGAACGACGTCCATCGGGGGTGCCTACGATCTCGGCACGGTGTTCGAGATCAGTCCCAATGGCACCGAGTCGGTGCTGCATTCGTTCACCGGCGGTGCGACCGACGGGGCATACCCGCGCGCCGGTCTGGTCATGGACAGCGCGGGCAACCTCTACGGAACGACTTCCGCCGGCGGCGCGGACGATCTCGGCACGGTGTTCGAGATCAGCGCGGCGGGCACGGAGAGCGTGCTGTATTCGTTCGCGGGCGGGGCGACCGATGGGTCGGATCCGACCGGCGGTCTAGTGATGGACGGCGCAGGCAATCTCTTTGGAACGACCGCGGCCGGCGGCGCGAACGATCTGGGCACGGTGTTCAAGCTCAGCCCCGGCGGCACGGAAACTCTGCTCTATTCCTTCGTCGGTGGCAGCACCGACGGGGCGAGTCCGAAAGCGGGCCTGATTCTCGATGGCGCGGGCAACCTCTACGGGACGACCTCGGCGGGCGGCGTCGACGACGATGGCACGGTGTTCGAGATCAACTGACCGGCTGCCCGCACGGCGTCCGCCGCCGCAGGGGTAGCCAGACGCTTCTCTTCGCATCGATCTGGCGCGTTGAAGCCGGCACTCAGCATCGCCGCAACAGCGCGTATGCAAACGACTGATTGGACCCGCCTGGCGTACGGTGTCGCTCGGTGCGCTCCCGCACGAGCGTGAATGCGGACGCGAACAACGCGGCGATGTCACGCGCGGAGCGCTGTGCGACCGGCAAACCGCTGCACCGGTTCGGACCGTCCGGCGCGAATCCGGCAATCACCGCATGCCCGCCAGCGGCGAGGGCGTTCGCCGCGATGTGTACGTAGCGGGCGGCGTCCTCGGGGTCGGTGAGAAAGTGCAGTACCGCCCGATCGTGCCAGAAGTCGAAGGATCCGCAGGGGAGGGCGAGTTCCAACACGTCCGCCGCGTACCACGTGACCAGATGCGCGCGCTCGCCGAGCCGGCCTCGAGCCAGCGCCAAGGCCTCCACCGAGACGTCCACGACGCTGACATCGCGCACACCCTGGTCGAGCAGGTCATCGACGAGCGTCGAGGCGCCCGCGCCCACATCGATCACTCGCGAGCGGGCCGACAATCCGGCCTCCGCAAGGAGCTGCAGAGACACATTGAGGTGGGGTTGATACCAGCTGACCGCATCGACGCGCTTCGTCTGATAGACGTTCTGCCAGTGGGTGCGGCGATCGATGCGCTGAGTGGCCATATCGACACGGGGCGGTGACCTGAGCGCAGGATAGAGGCCACGTTCCGTGTGGTAAAGCCCGGGGGCGCCGCCGGCACGAATGCCGTCACGCGCGCGGGCATCCGCGCACAATAGCGAGATGCAATCGGTCACCGGCACCGTGAAAGCGGCGTGTTCCTGTACAAGCGCACGGTCTGCTCGGCTCGTCGGGGACACATCCGGTGGGCTGGGAGCCCGGATGGGGAGGAGCTTGTGATGAGTTTCTATACCGACCGGCTGTTCCCGAGGCTCTGTGATCTGGCAATGAGGCACCGGCACCTCGCCCCGTACCGGCGACGGGTGATCGGCGCAGCGCAGGGCAGAGTGCTCGAGGTGGGCTCAGGCTCCGGATTGAACCTGCCGTTCTACGGCGAAGGGGTGCGCGAAGTGCTTGCGCTCGAGCCGGCTGCGCGGATGATCACCCTGGCGCGTCGGAAATCGCCTCCGGGTGCGGTACCTGTCGAGTTCATCGAGGCTTCAGCGGAGGCGCTTCCGCTCGACAGCGGCAGCGTCGATACCGTCGTGACGACTTGGACGCTGTGCACGATCCCGCACGCCGCGGTGGCTCTGGCCGAGATGCGTCGTGTTTTGAGAAGAGGAGGACATCAGAGTCCTGCCCTGACACGTCTTCGCCCCGTTCCTGACGGTGCTCGAGGTGTCTCGGCCCTTGCGGGCTGTGCAGCCTGCGCGGGCCTTTGAGCCGGTTCGCGGTTCATCGTGGGGCGGCGCTGAAGCGGTACGA
>DAHXNE010000122.1 GCA_027366635.1 Gammaproteobacteria bacterium
CGCGTCGCGGCGGACTCGCCGGCAGCAATTGCGGACGGTGCGAAGCGCCGGCCCCGCAGGGACAAGTCACGCAGCGGCGAGCGTTCGAGCGCGATACGCTGGGCCTCCGGGCCCTGCTGCCGCGAAGTCGCAAATGACGCCGGGAAGCGCAGCCCCGCCCCACCCCAACAGGCTCCCGGTTCCGTCACCCGCCAAGCCGCCTCCGGTCGATGATCCGGCACGACTGCGAGACCTTGAACCGCCTCGGGACCGAGCCGGGCGCGCAACCGCTCGATGAATGCCGAGTCGCGCGCCTCGGGCAGACCGCCGTGCTCACCACTTTGCCACAGCCCCGAGGAGCACAATACCCGCGGCACCGGCTCGCCGGCGCGCAACTCGCACGTTTGCACCGGCTCCGGCAGCCTCAGCATGCGCAACCGCTCCCCGAGCAACTCGCAGAGCCGGGCCGCATCGGCCAAGGGAGCCGCCAGACGCAGCACACAGCGGGTCGGCTCGGCGTGCCGATGCCACAGGCGGCACTCGAGCGCCAACACCCCGCACTGGCGGGCCTCGAGGAAGCGTCCAAGCGCCTCGATCAGCGGCGCCAGCGCCGCGGTGAGCTGTCCGTGGCTCGCAGACTCGCAAGGCAACTCACGGCGACGGCGGAAGCTCACCGGCGCCTCGAATCGCTCGCGCGGATCGGGTGCACGCCCCGTCAGCCGGTCGAGATCGGCGAGCCGGGCCGCGCCGAAGCGCTGCGCGAACCCGGCGCGGGGCAGACGCAGGACCTGACCGATGGTGCGCACACCGATCGCGGCGAGCCGATCGAGTACTGCCTGCGGCCAGCGCAGCGCCCGCAGCGGCAGCGGCGCGAGCGCGCCGATGAGCCGAGCCGCATCCTCCAGCACCAGAGCGCATTCACAACGCGCGGCGGCGAGCGCCGCCAGGGGTGTCGGCGCGAACGCCAAGCTGCCGGCTATCGCCAGATCAACGCACTGGCGCGTCAGCGCGCGCCGCAAACCCTCCACCCCGCCAAACAGATGCGCACTGGCGCGCACCTCGAGCAGCAGCCCATCGGGTGGCGCCAGGCTGACGCGCGGCGTGAAGCGCAACGCGCGTACGGCCAGCCGCTGCAGCTTCTGCGGCGCGCCCTGCGCGGCCGCTCCTGCGAGGTGCACGCCCAACCACAGCTCTGGTGGCGCGGCCCGGGCCGCGCCACCGGCCGGCGCCGGGATTGCGTTTCGCCGCACGCCCGGCGGCTGCGGGACCGTCGGCCCCGGCGAGCGCTCCTCGGCGCCGCTTGCGGCCTCGTGGCCGCGGGTCTGTACGGTCTGTTTCCGCGGGACGCCCGAGCGCGCATCGCTGCGCGCAAACAGATCGAGGGTTCGACGCGCCCTCATGGACACCCTCGAGCCCCGACGTACGCCGCATCCCAGGTTAGATCGAGGGAGCCGCGCGCGCCGCCACGGCTTTTCAGCAGCGTGACCCGCACCCCGCGCTCGAGCGGCTCCACGGCCACCCGCAGCATCGCCGCAGAGGCCTCGCGGATCGCCGCGCGCGGCCGAAACAACACCCCGAGAGCGCTGCCGCGCTGTGCGGCCAGATGCAGACGGCGGATCTGGCGCGGCAGCGCATGCCGCGTCCAGGCGAGCACGCTGTCGCAGGCTCCCGAGCCGAGCGCCTGTTCGAAAGCCCACAGACATTCGCGCTCTCCGGCACGCACGATCAGCAGCCGCGACAGCTCGAGGCCGGCAGCGGCCAGCGCCGGCGTGAAAGGCAAAAGCGGTGGAGCCACCCATGCGCTCCAGCGCGCCTCGGGCCGGGTGGTGAGAGCGGCCAGCGCCGGCAGCAACAGTTTGAACTCGCCCACCCCGAAGCGGGCCGGCAGAACCTCGATCAGACCGCTCCGCGGCCATCCTCCGCCGGGCAGTCTCTCATCGAGGCGGGCAAATCCACTCGACCACACCGGCTGCCGGGCCGCCTGTCCGGCGCGCCAGAGCAGAGGATGCGCCAATAGATCTTCGAGCCGCGCCGCTCGTCCGTGCGGCGGGTCCGGCGTTGCGCCGCAGCCCGGCGGATCGGCCGACATGAGCGTGAGCTCCGGTCACGACAATTACATCAGCCCGTGCGACTTGCCCCGGCGCAGCACCCCGACCACGATGCCCTCGATGAGCAGCGACTGCGCCTTCAGGTCAACCCGGATGGGCTCGAAATCGCTGTTTTCCGGCAGCAGCCAGACGACCGAGCCTTCCTGACGGTACCGCTTCACGGTGACCTCGTTCTCGAGACGCGCCACGACGATCTGCCGGCTGCGCACATCGGCGGTGCGATGCACGGCAACCAGGTCACCATCGAGAATGCCGGCGCCCTTCATGCTCATGCCAGTGACCTTGAGCAGGTAATGCGGCCTGGGCTGGAACACTCCCGGATCGATGTCCAGACGCGCCTCGATGTTCTCTTCAGAGAAGATCGGACGTCCGGCGGCGACCCGCCCGATTAGCGGTAACCCCATCTGCTCGCGAATGGTGTCCTTGAGCTGAATGCCACGCGAGGCGCCCGGCACCAGGGCGATGACCCCCTTGCGGGCCAGTGCGCGCAGATGGTCCTCGGCGGCATTGGGCGAGCGGAAGCCGAGCTCGCGGGCAATCTCGGCCCGCGTGGGCGGCATACCCTCATGAGTAATGAAGCGCTGGATGAGGCGCAGAACCTGCATTTGCCGGGGTGTAAGGTCGGACATGGTGAGTCTGTTCGTTTATACAATGCTGTTATTATATCCATAAAAATACCCCTGGCAAGCCCCCCCCACCCGCGTCGGCGCCGCTCCACCCTTTTTTTACACACCCTGTTGCGTGCCGGACACGACGCGAACCCAAAGACCCCGTGCCGAGCCGGCAACAGGCAGCGCTGATGCCATACCCGGGCGGTCTTTACCCGCTCATTCAGCCTGCATTCATCTGTGCTCCCAACCCGCCGCACCCAGCCCCAAAATCCAATAAAAACAGCGCGGAAAGGTTGCATTCCGCCGACAAATTTGTTGGACTTACAAGCTCGAGTCGTGGGGGAAGCTCCACCTCGGTTTGTTTGCAGTTTTTTTCTCAAGACTTCTTCAATGAACAACCCTAAGGGGACCTTATGAAGTACGCGAGCGTAATGAAGGTGGCCGCGGCCGCGGCGCTTGTAGTCGGTCTCGCCGGCTGCCAGAACCTGACCCCCATCAAGAGCGATGTTGCCAATCTGAAATCACAGGTCGCCCAGCTGCAGACCCAGGTGTCGGCGAACCAGAGCGCGGCCAGCAAGGCTCAGCGCGAAGCTGAGGCTGCTCGGAACGCCGCTGACCAGAAGTCCGCTGCCGCCCAGAGCACGGCCAATGAGGCGCTCTCGCTGGCGCAATCGAACAAGGCGGCTATCGACGCCACCAATGAGAAGATCGATCGCATGTTCAAGCGCTCGATCTCCAAGTAAGAGCCTCTGTTCCTACGACAAAAACGCCGCGCTCTGCGCGGCGTTTTTTTTCGCCCCGCTGCTCCGTCATGAAGCGACCCGGCAAGATCACAGGCACAGGCACAGGGACGTGACCCGCCGCCGCAGGTGGCGGACGTTGGGCCAAAAACCACGCTTTTTGGCGCAACGGCACTGGGCGGGGCAGGAGCCCCGATCCAGCGCTTCTCAGTAGTTGTCCATCGACTGACGGTTGACCCCGAGACGAAGCGGCCCGGCAAGGTCACAGGCACAGGGCCGTGCCCCGCCGCCGCAGGTGGCGGACGTTGAGCCAAAAACCACGCTTTTTGGCTCAACGGCGCTGGGCGGGGCAGGAGCCCCGATCCAGCGCTTCTCAATAACGGATCAGCGCCGACCCCCAGGTGAATCCGCCACCGAAGGCCTCCAGCAGAATGAGATCACCGCGGCGGATCTTGCCCGAGCGCACCCCGACATCCAGCGCCAGCGGCACGGAGGCGGCCGAAGTATTGCCGTGATCCTGAACGGTCGTGATCACCCGCTCCATCGGCAGATCGAGCCTGCGCGCCGTCGCCTGGATGATGCGCAGGTTCGCCTGATGCGGCACCAGCCAGTCGAGCGCCGTCGCCTGCAATCCATTGGCCACGAGCGCCTCCTCGATCGACTTGCAGAGCGTGTTCACCGCGATCTTGAACACATCGTTGCCCGTCATGGTGATCGCCCGGCGGGGCTTGGAGAGGTCGGTGCCGCCGCCGCTATAGAGCAGATTCGAGTACGCGCCGTCGGCATGCAGATGGGTCGACAGGATGCCGGGCGCCTCGGCCGGCTCGAGCAACACCGCGCCCGCGCCATCGGCAAACAGCACCGCGGTGGAGCGATCGGTCCAGTCGGTGATGCGTGAGAGCGTCTCGGCGCCGATCGCGAGCGCACGCTTCGCTTCGCCCGCGCGCACGAATTTGTCGGCGATCGACAGCGCGTACATGAAGCCGCTGCAGGCCGTCTCGACACTGAATGCCGGTACGCCGCGGCAGCCCAGCCGCGCCTGCAGCAGCACGCCGCAGTTGGGGAAAAGCAAGTCGGGCGTGGTTGTGCCGAAGACGATGAGATCCACGTCCTCGGGTTTGCAGCCGGCGGCATCGAGCGCAGCGCGCACGGCGTGCTCGGCCAGATCGACAGTGGTCTGCCCGTCCGCGGCGATGTGCCGCCGCTCGATGCCGGTACGCTCTCGAATCCATTCATCGCTGGTGCTCAGCATCTTCTCGAGATCGAAATTGGTCAGCACCTTCGCGGGCAGATAGGAGCCCGTTGCAGCGATGCGCGAGTACCTCAAGACATGGAACTCCCGGTCGATTGCGGCCCAGCCAGCGCCTGGGCAATGTGCGCCGTCAACCCGTGACGTGCGGCCCGCACGGCGGTCAGGACGGCCCTGGAGAATGCCAACCCATCGGCTCCCCCGTGACTTTTTACCACGATCCCGGTCAACCCGACCATGCAGGCGCCGTTGTAACGCCGCGGATCGAGGCGCGCAGCGACACGCGAAAGCACGCCGCGGGCCGCCAGACCCGCCAGCCGCGAGCGCCAGGTCGCGTGAAATTCCTCGCGCATCCGGTTGGCAATCAGCGCGGCGGTCCCTTCCATGGTTTTCAAGGCCACATTGCCGGTAAATCCATCGGTCACCACCACGTCCACATCACCGGAGAAGATGCCGTCGCCCTCGACAAAGCCCAAGTAGTTCAAGCCGCTCGCGAGCAGCAGCCCGTGCGCGGCCTGTACGACTTCGTGCCCCTTGATGTCCTCCTTGCCGATGTTCAGCAGTCCGATGCGCGGACCGACCACGCCATACACGTCCCGCGCGATGATTGCGCCCATGAAGGCGAATTGGCGCAGCTGTTCGGGAGTCGCCTTGACGTTCGCGCCGAGATCGAGCATGTGGGTATGGCCATGCGCGGCCGGGATCGCCGAGATGATCGCGGCACGCTCGACACCCGCGAGCGTCTTCAGCACGAAGTGCGAGATCGCCGTCAGCGCGCCGGTGTTGCCGGCGCTGACACACGCGGCCGCACGGCCGCGCTTGACGAGCTCGACCGCCACGCGCATCGAGGAGTCCTTCTTGTGCCGCACCGCCTCGCGCGGGTGCTCGCTCATACCGACCACCTCCGTGGCCGGCACGATCTCGATGCGCTCGCGCACCGGCGCGGGCAGCGCCTCGAGCGCCGCCTCGATCACGGCGCTCTGGCCAACCAGCAGCGCCCGCAGTTCCGTCTGCTCGGCGAGCGCATCCAGCGCGCCCCCAATGTACTCACGCGGCTGGCGATCGCCGCTCATCACATCGATGGCGATCGGCAACACCGGCCCGTGCCCAGTTATTCCTGATCGGACTCGGTGGGCTTCTCGAGGACGCGGCGTCCGCGATAGAAGCCATCCGGCGTGATGCGATGACGCAGGTGAGTCTCGCCCGACTGCGGGTCGGTCGAGAGCGCCGGCATGGCAAGCCCGTCGTGGGAGCGGTGCATGCCGCGCTTGGAAGGGGTCTTGCGGCTTTTCTGAACGGCCATAATGTCCTCATGCGCACGGGGCGCGGAAACTCACTTTTGACTCAACAGCTTGCCCAGCGCGGCAAACGGCCGCTGCGAGACCGCTGTCGCCGGTGTCTGCGCCTCTTGCGCGAACGAGACAAGCCCGCACGCGGTATCGGCGTCGTGCACCGGCACGATCGGCAAGCTCAACAACAGCTCCTCCTCGACCAGCTCGCCGACACTGATCAAACCTCCCGCGGCGAGCACCGGCTCAAGCGATTCGGACACGGCACTCGCGGCGCCGGCGTCCTGGAGCAACGCCAGACGCACGGAACGGCTGACAGGCAGCGACACCGGCCGCATGCACCTCTGACAGCGCATGATCGCCGTTCCATGCAGCACGACCTCCGCGACCGCAGTGCCATCGTGACGCCCGAAACGGACAACACCGGACACGTTGCCACCGACCTGATCGGCTCGGGCCGCCAGACGCGCCAAATCCTCAAGCGCGATGTCGAACTCGAACGCGACCGCCCCGCGGGAAACTCGCTCTACATCGAGCGGCTTGGACCAGGGCGGTGGCATGGGGCGCGTATAATAGGTATCCGGTTCGGGCAAGTCAAAGTCCGATGGGTCATTAAGTCATTGTTTCCGGGAGCCGATTTGCATCCCTCGCCGTGTTCACATGCCTGAGGTCATTCTCGCCTCCACGTCCTCTTACCGCCGCGCGCTGCTCGAGCGGCTGCGCGTGCCCTTCAGCATCGTGTCGCCCGGAGTCGGCGAAGAGCCTCTGGCTGGCGAACTGCCGGCCGATCGCGCCGCGCGGCTCTCGCTCGAGAAGGCACAGGCGGTCACCAAGTCCCACCCCGACGCAGTGGTCATCGGCAGCGACCAGGTCGCCGCCCACGACCAGAGCGTGCTGCACAAGCCGCTCGAGCTCGCCCGGTGCCGCGAGCAACTGCGCAGTGTCAGCGGCGCGCGCGTGCGCTTTCACACCGGCTGCGCAGTGCTTGCCGGACGGGGCACGATCCGGCTGATGCATCTGGATACCACGACGGTGGTATTCCGGCGCCTGGAGCTGCAGGAGATCGATCGCTACGTCGACGCCGAGCGAGCGCTCGACTGTGCGGGCGGCTTTCGGGCCGAGGGCCTCGGCATTGCGCTGTTCGAGCGCATCGAGAGCGTCGACCCAACGGCGCTCATCGGTCTGCCGCTGATCTGGCTGGCCGCAGCCCTGCGCCAGGCGGGCTGCCAGGTACCCTAGGGCGCCAGCCGCTCCAGGGTCGCGGCAAGATCCGGCGGCAGCGGCGCGCTGGCGCTGAAGGGTACCCCACCGGGCCATTCGAAGCTGATGCTGTGAGCATGGAGAAACATCCGCTGCAGCCCCCGCGCGCGCAGCTCGGCATTGCAGGCCGCATCACCATACTTGTCATCCCCCACCACCGGGTGGCCCGCATAGGCGGCGTGCACACGGATCTGATGAGTCCGGCCCGTGTGCAGCGTCACCTCGAGCAGGCTTACGGTGGGCGCGCCGCGCGAGCGCGTACCGAGCACCTGTAAGGGTCGGAAATCGCTCACCGACGGTTTGCCCCCCGCATCGACTCGCACGGTACGCTCGCCGCCCACTCGGGTATCGGTCCGCAGCGGCACGTCGATACGCTTCTGGCCCAGCGTCCACCGGCCCGCCAGCAGCGCCAGATAACGCTTCTCGCTGCGGCCCTCGCGCAGCACCGCATGCGCCGCGCGCAGCGCCGCCGGCGTGCGCGCCACCAGCAGACATCCGCTGGTATCCCGGTCGAGCCGATGGACGAGCTCGAGCGTCTCGGCGGGACGCAGCGCCCGCAGGGCCTCGATGACCCCGAATTGCACCCCGCTGCCGCCATGAACGGCGAGGCCGGCGGGCTTGTCGAGAACCAGCAGCCGGGCATCCTCGTAAATGATGGCCTGCCGGACGGTCTCGATCACGCTGGCGGACGGTCCCGGGGTCTGCGGCTCGGCCACGATGCGAACCGGCGGGATGCGCACCCGGTCGCCGGCGGCAAGCCGGGTCTCGGGCGTGACGCGCCCGCCATTGCGCCGCACCTCGCCCTTGCGAATAATCCGGAACAGCCGCGTCCGCGGTACGCCCGGGAGTTGCTCGCCGAGGAATTTATCGAGCCTGAGCCCAGCCTGGTCCACCGCCACATCGACGTAGCGCACCCCGGTCCGCGCTCCGGCCTCCTTCGCCTCTTCCACAGCCCTCTTCCGCCCTAAGATACTGTTTCTACAGCAATCGTTGCAGTATACTCCGCCGGCCGTCCCAGAGTGGACGCGCCAATGGTTCGCGGCGTCAGGCGCCGCATGTTAGTTGGACCTCCTGTAGAGGCCATCGTATTGGGCCGACAAGATCGCTGCCGGCGTCGAACCCCGCAACGGGTTCCGCGGGCAGCGCCTCCGGTTGAGACCATCGAAGGATTTCCGGCACCCGCCCATGTCGTGGTGTGCATCGTGATCGTAGAGGCTCGTGCTGAGACGCCGAGTCCCAGGAATCTTCGCTGCTGCGGTGCGTTTGCGCCGCGGCCTCCCGTGCGCTTGCCGGCCCCTCACCGTAAAACAGTAGGGGCACATGAAAAGAATGCTCGTCAATGCGACTCAGGAAGAGGAGCTGCGGGTCGCTCTAGTCGATGGACAGAAACTCTTTGACCTGAGTATCGAGATTCCCTCCCGGGAACAGAAGAAGGCGAACGTCTACAAGGGCCGCATCTCCCGTATTGAGCCGTCCCTGGAAGCGTGCTTCGTCGACTACGGAGCCTCTCGCCACGGCTTCCTGCCCATGAAGGAAGTCACCCGCGACTATTTCCGCCACAGCCCCCAGGGCGGGCGGATGAATATCCGCGAGCTGCTCTCCGAGGGCCAGGAGCTGATGGTCCAGGTCGAAAAAGAGGAGCGCGGCAACAAGGGGGCCGCGCTCACCACCTTCATCAGTCTTGCCGGCCGGTTCCTCGTGCTGATGCCGAACAATCCACGCGCCGGCGGCGTCTCGCGCCGCATCGAGGGCGAGGACCGCGACCAGATGCGCGAAGTCATGGGCCAGCTGCGCATTCCGGACGGCATGGGCGCAATCGTGCGCACCGCCGGTGTCGGACGCAGCGTCGAGGAGCTGCAATGGGACCTCGACAACCTCAAGGCGCAGTGGGACCAGATCGCGGCGGCGGCCGAAGGCCGCAGCGCGCCGTTCCTGGTTTACAAGGAAAGTGACGCGGTCACACGCGCTCTGCGCGACTATCTCTCCGACGACATCGGCGAGGTGCTGGTTGATGATGCGGCCGCGTTCGAGAAGGCCCAGGAGTACATGCAGCGGTTCATGCCGGCCGATGCTCAGCGGCGGCTGAAGCGCTATACCGACGACGTCGCGCTGTTCACGCGCTTCCAGATCGAGAGCCAGATCGAATCGGCGTATGGTCACAAGGTGCAGCTGCCCTCCGGCGGCAGCATCGTCATCGACTACACCGAGGCCCTGGTCTCGATCGACATCAACTCCGCGCGTGCCACCAAGGGCAGCGACATCGAGACGACCGCGCTCAATACCAACCTCGAGGCGGCCGACGAGATCGCCCGACAGCTGCGTATCCGCGACATCGGTGGCCTGATCGTCATCGACTTCATCGACATGGAGTCGGGCAAGAACCAGCGCGAGGTCGAGGATCGGCTGCGCGATGCGATGCGCATGGATCGCGCGCGCATTCAGATCGGCAAGCTCTCGCGCTTCGGTCTGTTGGAGATGTCGCGCCAGCGGCTGCGGCCCTCGCTCGGGGAATCGAGCCACATCGTCTGCCCGCGCTGCCTCGGCATCGGCAGCATCCGCAGCGTCGAGTCGATGGCGCTGGCGGTGCTGCGCTTGATCGGCGAGGAGCTGCGCAAGGAGCGCACCACGAAGATCATTGCCCAGCTGCCGGTGGACGTGGCAACGTTCCTGTTCAATGAAAAGCGCGAATGGCTGCGCACGTTCGAGAGCAAGAGCGAGGCGGAGCTGCTCATCGTCCCCAATCCACACATCCAGACTCCCGAGTACTCGATCAGACGCGTGCGGGATGACGAAGCCGAGCTGCCCGAGAACCGCCAGACGAGCTATCTCATTCCCACGCCGCCGGAAACGCTCGAGCCGGGCAGCCCGCGCGAGAAGCGTCCGGCAGCCGAAGTCGCCGCGGTGACCCCAATACTGCCGCCGACACCGGCACCCGTCACCATCTCGGCCCCGCAGTCCAACGACGCGCCCAGCCCCGACGAGCGTGCCAGCGCGGGCCTGTGGTCACGCTTGAAGGGACTGTTTTCGCCCGCGGTCAAAGAAGTGCCGCCGGAGCCCGCGCCCCGACCGGAAGCGGCGTCGCGGACTCCACATCACCACGAGGAGCGCTCGCGTGACGGGCGACATGACCAAGGCCGCCAGGGCCGCCGAGGTGAAAGAAGCCGTCGCCCGCAGGGCGAGCGCCGTAGCGCGGAGTCTCGCGGCCGAGATCACTCCGAACGGCGCCCTCGCGACCGAGAACGCGATCCCGAGCGCCGACCCGCACAGCCCAGCGTCGAGGCGGCCCCCGCGGCACCGCATGCGGAGCCGACGCCCACAGAGGGCACCCGCCCGCAATCCGAGCGTGGTGAGCGCCGGGGCCGGCGTCGCGGTCGCCGCGGCGGCCGGCGCGGCAATGGTGGAGCGCGTGAGCGCGCAGCCAGCGAGACGGCACCAGGAAGCAACCGGGACGATGCGGTACACGCGCCTGAGGCCGCGGAACCGGACCGCAGCCGCCGGGATGCCGGGCAGCAGGAGACTGCGCCGCCCGCCCGCCCGCCCCGCGCGAGTTCGGCCGATCAGCAATCCCTTGCATCGCGCGACGGGGCTGCGGCGCCGAGCGCTCCAGCGCCCGTAGCGGCTCCAGCGTCGGCACCGGCGCGGCATGAGCCATCCGAGCGAGGCCCTGAGGCCCCCCCCGCGCCGTTGGCTCACTTCGAGCCTTCAGCCCCCGCGACATCCGCCGCCGGGGCGCAGACCAAACCGTATGTGGTCTGGTCCTCGGCGCCGCCGGATCGGCTGCCCGAAGAGCCCAGGGGCTCGGAAGAGTAAAACCGATCAGCCGGCGCGCGGAACGTGCGCCGGCTGCCCGACCGCCCCGGCACGCAGCGCCTCGCACAGTCCCCGCGAGGCCGTCTCGATCAAGTCGAGCACGTGCTCAAAGCCGTTCTCACCGCCATAGTAGGGGTCGGGTACTTCGCGGGTTCCGGCATCCGGCGCGTAATCCAGGAACAGGCCGAGCCGATCCCGGGCCTCGGCCGGCGCGAGCCGCTCCAGGGTACGCAGATTCTGGCAATCCATCGCGAGAATGAGGTCGCACGTCTGGAAGTCGGACGGCTCGACGACGCGCGCACGCAGGCTCGACAGATCGTAGCCGCGGCGGGCGGCCGCCTCGCGCGTGCGCCGGTCCGGCGGCTCCCCGACGTGGTAGTCGGCCGTACCGGCCGAGTCGACGGACAGGGTCAGCTCCGGCAGCTCGCGAGCCGAAACCGCGCGAAACACGCTCTCGGCCGTCGGCGAGCGGCAGATATTTCCCAGACAGACGAACAGAATTCGCACCAAAGCCTCGCGAGCAACCCATCAACGTACGCTGTAGCCTCGCGCCTGAAGGCAGGCGCTGACCGCCTGGCGGAAATCGCGAGCCTTGTGATCGAGCGCTCGTTGCTGCGCCCGGGCCTCGGCCTGTATGGCGCCGGCATTCTCGGCATTCGTCTGGGCATTGGCCTGATCCGCGGCACTGCCGATCATCGCCCCGGTCACTGCGCCGAACATGACCCCCGCGCCCCGGTTCCAGGGATTGGAAATGGCCGCACCGAACAATGCGCCCGCCACCGCGCCGATGGCGGTATCGGTGCCCGGCGGTGGACCTTGCACTGCGACACGGTCGTAGATCGGCACGCCCGGCGCACTTGGATCGAAGCCCGTCTGGTGTACCGCCCAGACGGTACATTCATAACGGTCGCGCCGCTGTTGCGCGGGCGACTGGCCATGCATCGGGTACGCATAGACCGTCGTGTTCGGAGGACGCACATACGCCACAGGCTCCGGCTGGGGCTGCGGCTGCACCGTCGCGCACCCGGAAAGCGCCACCAAGCTGAGGCACACGGCACCTAAAGCGGCGCTGCGCCACATCCGCAGTGAACTCGGCAATTGCATGATTCCACCTGGCATATGTCGTACGCCCGGCTAGCGTCGGCTAGCGTAGGCCGAAACGCCCCTCCTCACAGCATGTTGACGCATGCCGCCGAGGTTAAGTTCCTCACCCGCGCACTTCGCTCGACTGGTGCACGATAGCACAAGCCCGGCTGCCGGCCGATCAGCCGATCAGCGCCGCGACCCGGCGTAGATCCTCCGGGGTATTGATATCCGGCCCCGGGGGCTCACAGGCCTCGGCGACCTGAATGACCAAGCCGTGCTCGAGCGCGCGCAACTGCTCGAGCTTCTCGGCACGCTCCAGCGGGGTCGGCGCCAAACCGGTCAGCGTGCGCAGCGCCGCGACCCGATAGGCGTAAATGCCCACGTGGCGCCGCGCCCCTTCGAAACTGCGCCCACCCGCCGCCCCCGGCGCGGCATCGCGGTGCACCGGAATCGGCGCGCGCGAGAAATACAACGCCCGCCCCTCCCGGTCGGTAACCACCTTGACCGCGTTCGGATCGAGAAATTCCTCCAGCGACGCGATGGCGGTCGCGAGTGTGGCCACGGCCGCCTGCGCGGATGCGTTGAGCAACGCCGCGACCTGCGCGATGTTCGCCGGCGGTATCAGCGGCTCATCGCCCTGTACATTCACGACGATATCGCTATCCGCCCACCCCTCGATCACAGCCAACTCGGCGATCCGGTCAGTCCCGCAGGCATGCAGGGTCGAGGTCATGCGCGCCGCCGCGCCGAATGCCCGGGCGGCAGCCGCGATCCGCTCATCGTCGGTCGCGATCGACACATCGGTCGCGCCCGCCGCGCAGGCCTTCTCGTACACCCACTGCAGCATCGGCTTGCCGCCAAGCGCAGCGAGCGCCTTGCCCGGCAGGCGGCTCGAGCCGGCCCGGGCCGGAATGGCGACGTGAAACGCGCCCAACGGCGTTCAGTGCTCGAGCAGAGGATCGTCGCTGCTGAGCGCGCGCGCCTCCTCCTCGAGCATGACCGGCACGCCGTCGCGCACCGGATAGGCCAACCGATCCAGGCGGCAGATCAACACACCGGCCTCGCGCCGGTAGATCAGCGCCCCCTTGCAAATGGGACAAGCGAGTATCTCGAGCAGCCGGGCGTCCACCAACTAACCTCCGCGGAAACCTTCGAACGAATCGATCGTGCGCATCAGCCGCTCGATAAGCCAAGCGGTGTCGTTGTCGTCGAAGGATGCCTCGACGGGCACGAACCACAGCCGGCTGTCGGCCAGATGCGCGCATTTTACGGCATCCTTCTCCGTCATGAGTACCGGTCGCGCGTCGCCGAAATCCAGGTCCGCGGCCCCGAGTGGCCGGTGGTCGGGGAACGGATGCTCGATGAGCGACAGCCCCCGGGCGCGCAGCGCCCGAAAAAAACGCCCGGGATTGCCGATCGCGGCGACCGCATGCACGGGCGTACCGCGAAAATCCTCCAGGGCGCGCCGCCCGGCGCCGCACACCGCCTGCGCCGCGCCCGGCTGCAAGTCCATCCGCACCACCCGCGCCGGGTAGTGCCGCTCGGCCGCGCGCAGCGACGGGTGCTCCGCCGCCCCGTTGATCACCAGCACGTCGGCGGTGGCGAGCCGCGCGAGCGGCTCGCGCAGCGGTCCGGCCGGCAACAGCTTGCCGTTGCCGAACCCGCGCGCGCCGTCGACCACGACGATGGCGCAATCATGCCAGAGCGCCAGATTCTGCAAGCCATCGTCCGCGACCACGACCTGCGCGCCGAGCGCCAGCACCGCGCGCGCCGCCGCGACCCGATCCCGGCCGACCGCCGTGACGCAGCCGCTGCGCCGATAGAGAATCAGCGGCTCATCGCCCACCTCGCGCCAAGCCGATTGCGCGCACAGCACGCGCACGGCGTTGCCCGCGCGCCCATAGCCGCGCGAGACCAGTCCGACCGATCGGTCGCGCCGCCGCAGCGCTGTGGCGATCCACACCGCAAGCGGCGTCTTCCCCGTGCCGCCAACCGTCAGGTTCCCAACCACGATGACCGGCGCGGCCAGCCGCTGCGGCGGGTGC
>DAHXNE010000032.1 GCA_027366635.1 Gammaproteobacteria bacterium
GCACCGTCCTCGAGACCTGTTGGGTGCGTGCCGGCCTGATTCACTACGCGGCAGCCTGGCCGCTCGCCTCCTCACCGGCATGGCTGCTCGCGCTCTGGGCCACCTTCGGCTTGACGATCGTCCCATTGTTTGGCTACCTGCGGAGCCGTCCGTGGCTCTCGGCCGGGTTGGGCGCCGTCGGGGGGCCGCTGTCCTACTCGGCAGCCGCGCGCGGCTGGCATGCCGTGTATTTTCCCGCTCGACCGTGGCCGTCAATGCTCGGCCTCGCGCTCGGCTGGGCGCTGGCCCTGCCGGTCTTGACGATGCTGGCGCGCCGCTGGCTCGCCATCGAAGCCGGTGGGAGCGCCCCATGAGTCCGGCTCGCACTCTCGGTCTGCTCTGGCTGATCTGCGCGGCGGTCATGTTCGCCGGCTGGCTGTGGCAGCGCCGTCATCACAATGCCGGGCTGGTCGATGTGTTGTGGTCCGCACTGCTGGCGCTGTGCGCTTGGGTGCTGGCCGCGACCGGCGCCGGCGCGGATGCGCCGCGCCTGCTGCTGGCGGTACTCGGCGGCGGCTGGGCGATCCGGCTCGCGGCGCACCTCGGCTCGCGTGTGAGCCGCGAGCAGGAGGATGGTCGCTATCAGGCGCTGCGTGCCCGCTGGCGGGACGATCAACGCCGCTGGCTCGTTTTTTTTCAAATACAGGCGCTGTCGGTACCGTGGTTCGCGCTGCCATTCGCCGCCGTCGCGGACAACCGCCATCCGCACACGGCATGGCTCGCCGCCGGAGCGGTTATCTGGATCGTGGGCGTGCTCGGGGAATCCCTGGCCGACCGGCAACTCGCGCACTTCCGCACGCAGCCGGCGCATCGGGGCCGTACCTGCCGCGCCGGCCTGTGGCGTTACTCGCGCCACCCCAACTATTTCTTCGAGTGGCTGCATTGGTTCGCCTATGCCGCATGGTCGGTCGGCTCGCGCCTCGCGCCGCTCGCCTGGCTGGGACCGGTCACGATGTTCGTGTTCCTGCGCTACCTCAGCGGCGTCCCCTGGACCGAGCAGCAGGCGCTGCGCTCGCGCGGCGAGGACTACCGGGACTACCAGCGCAGCACACCGGTCTTTTTCCCATGGTTCCCCCACCGGCCGAAATCAGGAGCTGATCAATGAGCACGGTAATGACGCCCGCCGCGCAACTCGCCGCCGAGCGCCCCGCCCCGGGACTGCTCGGGCTCGCCGAGCGCGGACTGTTGCCCGACGCGCTGGTGCGCCTCGGCATCCGCCGCCTGTGCGCCGAACGGCTGCGCGCCGAGCGCCGCGGCGGCATCGCGGCACAGGCCGAGCGCTTCGCCGAGCGCATCGATGCGCTGCGCACCGCGCCGCTCGCCCTGCACACCGACGCCGCCAATGCCCAGCACTACGAACTGCCCGCGGCGTTCTTCCAGTCGTGCCTGGGACCGCGCCTGAAGTACTCCTGCTGCTATTTCGCGAGTGGCAGGGAAACCCTGGCACAGGCCGAGGAGGCGATGCTCGAGCTGTACGCGCAACGGGCCGAACTCGCCGACGGCCAGCAGATCCTCGAGCTCGGCTGCGGTTGGGGGTCGCTCACGCTGTGGATGGCGAGCCGGCTGCCGCGCGCGCACATCCTGGCGGTTTCAAACTCCAACGGCCAGCGCCGTTACATCGAGGCACAGTGTCGGGAGCGGGGCATAACCAACGTGCACGTGCTGACGCGCGACGTCAATCATTTGAGCCTCGATCCGGCCTGCTTCGAGCGCTGCGTGTCCGTGGAGATGTTCGAGCACGTGCGCAACTATCCGACCCTGATGCGGCGCATTGCCAGCTGGCTCAAGCCGGGCGGCAAGCTGTTCGTGCACGCCTTCGCGCACCGGACCCTGCTGTATCCCTTCGAGACCGCCGGCGCGGACAACTGGATGGGGCGGCATTTCTTCACCGGCGGATTGATGCCCTCGGCCGACACCCTGCTGCACTTCCAGGCGGATCTCGCGCTCGAGCGTCGCTGGCTCATCGACGGCAGTCATTATCGCCGCACCGCCGATGCGTGGCTGGCGCGCCAGGATGAGCAGCGCGAGCGGGTCCTGGCGGTGCTCGGCGAGGTTTACGGGAGCAACGCCCGGCTGTGGTTCGAGCGCTGGCGTCTGTTCTGGATGGCCTGCGCCGAGCTGTTCGGCTACGCGCACGGCGGCGAATGGCTGATTGGTCACTATCGGTTCGTACGGCCATGAACCGCGCTCGTGTCATGCTGCTGCTGCTGGCCGGGCTGCTGCTGGCCGCATGCGGGACGCTGGCGTCGGCTCTGCCGCCGATTCCTCCGGTTGCGCACGTCGATCTGTCCCGCTACATGGGCCGCTGGTACGTCATCGCGGCTATCCCCACCGCCATCGAGCGCGATGATTACGATCCGGTCGAGACCTACCGCCGCGAGCACAACGGCTCGATCTGCACGGTGTTCCGCTTCCGGCGCGGCGGCTTCGCCTCGCGCCTGCGGACCGTTCATTCGACGGCCACCGTGGTGGCGCATACCGGCAATGCCGAATGGCATGTGCATCTTTTCTGGTTCCTGCGCCTGCAGTACATCGTCGCCTGGCTCGCGCCGAACTACAGCAGGGTGATCGTCGCGCGCGATGCACGCGATTACGTCTGGCTCATGGCGCGCACACCGCACATCTCCCGGCACGATTATGCCGCCATGGTGGCGCGGGTCGCCGCGATGGGTTACAACGTGAGCAAGCTGCGCAAGAGCCCGCAGCACTGGCCGGAACCAACCGGACCACGCCCCTCGGACGCGAGTCTGTGCCGTTGACGCTGTCGTCAGCCGTGCCGGTTGTGGAAGATTTGCCTGCCATAGGGTAGCTTAAGCGCTCAACGTGGCAACACGGGTTTCACCGTGAACAAATCCTCGCTTGCATCGCTGTGTGTCGCTGTGCTCGCCGCGGCCGGGCTGCTCGCCTGCAGCTCCTCGAACGCCGCCTGGCAGAAGGCCTCGGCACAGGGCACGATCGCCGCCTACCGCGGCTTCGTCCGGCAACATCCTGAGGATCCGCGGGTACAACAGGCGCGCAATCGCATCGCTGCGCTGCAGGACGCCCGGGCCTGGCGGGCGGCCCGCCAGGCCGGCTCCGAGCCGGCGTATCGGCAATACCTGACACGATACCCGGCCGGCGCATACACCGCCCAGGCACAGGGCGCGATCACCGCCTTGAAGGAATCGAGCGCGTGGCGGGCCACCCGCTCCGCCGGCACGATAACGGCCTATCGGACTTTCCTCAGAACGTTCCCCAGCGGCCCCGACGCCAATGAGGCCCGGGCATGGCTCGACAAGCTGGCCGGCTACCAGGTGCAACTGGGCCGCTATCGCACGGCGAGCGCCGCCACTGCGGCGGTCCAGCGCCTCAAAACGCGCTTCGGCACCCTGCTCGGCACGATCCAGGTCCTCCGGCCCGGTGGCGCCGTGAAAGTCGCGACGGTACGCTCCGAGCAGATGAGCCGCCCGGCGGCGCTGGCGCTGTGCGCCAAATTGCGCCGCGCCGGGCAAGGCTGCTCGGTGGTGGCGATCCCGTCGAGCTCGAGCAGCCCAACCCTCTCCGGCCTGTAGCCGAATCATGATCGGACGCGGCTCGCTGCGCCTCGCTCAACACGATCTCGGGGGCGACGCGCACGCTCGCGCAGTGCCATCGCGGATCGCACCTCGGAGCCCGGAGAGTCATTTCCGCTCCTACAAGAACGCAACACTTCACTAGGTGCGCGGCGCGCGGATCGCTCCGAGATGCCACGGATCGCAGTCCCGGAAGCGGAAAATTTCAGTGCCGGATTCCCGCAAACGGGATTGGCGGGGGCGCAGGACACGCACGTGGACCGCTAAAAGTCCTTCCGAATCCGGTTGTTATGGACATGGCCCAGGTGGCATGGAAGTTGCTTAGGCACGGTATGCGAACACATTGCGCTACTGCTCATGCCGGATATCGCGATTGACCCCGCGGTAACGCGCCGCAAGCGTCGCAAGCGGTTGGCTGCGGCGGGTATCGCCGCGGGGGCGCTCGTCGTTCTGGCGGCGTGGGGATTGAGCCGTGCGGGCGTTGGCCCCAGCGTCCGACGTTCCAACATCTGGATCGCTACGGTGAAGCGCGGTTCGCTGCCAATCGTGGTGAGCGCCGCAGGGGTCTTCCGCCCGATCAAGGAGCGCTGGATCACGGCTGCCACGCCGGGTGTGGTCGAAGAGGTAAGAGTGCAGCCGGGCGACGAGGTTACGCCGCGCACTGTGCTCGCGGTGCTCGCCAACCCCGCGGTCAGGTCCGCGCTCGCGCAAGCCAAGGCAACGCTGGCGAGCACCGAGGCGCAACGCGCCTCCCTTCAGGCGCAGCTCGCGAGTCAACTCCTGACGCTGCAAGGCAACCTGGCCGCCGAGCAGGCCAGCGCCAAGACGATGTCGTTCAAGGAGCGGGCCGAGCGGCCGCTGGTCCGCAGCCACATCATCTCGATGCTCGAGTACACCGCGATCCGGGTGCAGGCCGTCGAGTACGCACAGCTCGCCGAGCTCGCCAAGGAGCGCATCGCCGCCTTCCGCCAGAGCATCGCGGCCCAAACCCGTGCCGCAACCGCACAGGTTGCGGCGCTGCGGGCGGTTCTCGAGAACAGCCGCCAGCAGCTCGCCGCGCTCTCGGTCACTGCCGGCATCGACGGGGTGGTCCAGAACGTCGCGGTGCATGCCGGCCAGACCCTGAAGGTCGGCAGCGGCATTGCGCGAGTGGCCAGCCTCAAATCCCTCAAGGTTACTCTGCAAGTGCCCGCCAGCGAGGCGGCGGAAGTGGCCACCAGTCAGCCCGTCACCCTGGAGCTGGCCACCGACGTCACTCAGGATGTGCAGGGGCGGGTCTCCCGCGTCTCGCCGGCGGTGACAAACGGCAGCGTAGAGGTGGACGTCATGCCGACGGAAAAATTACCGGCCGACGTCCGGCCCAATCTGGCGGTCACCGGGAATATCCACATTGCCGATATCGCCCAGGCCACCTATGTCCGGCGTCCCGTCTACGCCAGTCCGGACAGCGTCATGAAGTTGTTCCGGCTGGTCGATGACGGACGAGCGGCGGTTCCCGTACGCGTGCGCTTCGGCGCCGCGTCCGATCAGTACATCCAGATCACCGGCGGATTGCAAGCCGGATCTCGAGTGATCGTGTCGGATGACAGCGGTTTCGCCGGCGATCGGCGTATCGTCCTCAGATGAGATGCCTGATCCGACCCTCCAAGGAGCACGTGTCCTATGACCACCAGCGCCGTAATCAACGTCGCAGACCTAACCAAGGTCTACGTGACCGACGAAGTGGAGACTCATGCGCTCACCGGCGTCAATCTGCGTATCGACAGCGGAGAATACGTCGCAATCATGGGCCCGTCGGGTTGTGGCAAGACGACGCTCATGTCGATTCTCGGCCTCCTCGATACGCCCACCGCCGGAACGTACGATTTGGCCGGAACGCCGGTCGCGACTCTCGATGCCCGGCAGCGCGCGCATTTCCGCAATCGCAACGTCGGGTTCGTGTTCCAGTCCTTCAATCTCATCGGGGATCTCACCGTTTACGAGAACGTGGAGCTGCCGCTGGTCTACCGAGGAGGAATGAGCCGCGCCGAACGGCGCGAGAAGGTGGCCGCGGCCCTGCAGAGCGTTGGCATGCCGCATCGCATGAGGCACTATCCGGCGCAGCTCTCTGGCGGCCAACAGCAGCGCGTCGCCATCGCGCGCGCGCTGGTTGGAGATCCGGCGATCCTGCTGGCGGACGAGCCGACCGGAAATCTGGACTCCGCCAACGGCGAGAAGGTCATGGACCTGCTCGCGGCCCTCAACGATCGCGGTGCGACGCTGGTCATGGTGACCCACGACGCACGGTATGCCGCACACGCCAAGCGCCTGGTGCGCCTGTTCGATGGCCAGATCGTTGCCGAGCAGGAGAGCCGGCGCGGCGAACGGCTGGCGAGCGCAGAGAAGCCCGTGAGTCACTGAGTGACGGTCAAGGTGCGTTGATCTTCCCCTAAGAACAACCGGCGATGCTGCATGGTCATCTCGAGCACAGACATACGGGAACGGATTGCGCAGGCGTTCGTGCCGGAAGATCTGCACAGCTACCGGCAGTGGGGTGGTGCCACCACGATGCTGATCCGCTCGAGCGAGCCGCCCGCCCTCCTGGCTCGGGAGGTGACCGACGCCAGTCGCCGGACGCTCCGCGGCGAGAGCCTGCGGCGCTGCGTCTCGATGGATGAACTGATCAGCGTTTGCGCCCAAGGCGCCGCGGGGCTCGCGAGCTTGCTGATCGCCCTCGGACTGCCGGCCGTCACGCTCGCGTTCATCGGTACCTACGCTGTGGCGGCGTACGTCACCGAGCTGCGCCGTCGCGAGTTTGCGGCTCGCCAAGCTGGCGGGGCGGAGCCGGCGCTGATCGAGTCCCTCGTGCAGGGCCAAGGCTTTCTGCTTTGGCTTCTGGGTTCGCTCGTGGGCGCCGATTGCGTACTCATCTCGGCGAGAGGTCTCGCCGCAGAGTTGTACCGGGTGAGTATCTTCTCGCCCGAAACTTACCTGCCGCCGGCAGTCGCGGTCGGGCCGGCCGTGGTGCTCGCAGCGTGGGTTGCGGCCGGGGGCGCGCGCCAGCTCGACATCGTTGCGCAGATCCGGCCGGAGTAAAGGCGGTGACTATGCGACTGATGGAGCTGCGCGGCGAGCGGTTGTTGCGGCCGTTTCGCCAAGCCGGGTTCGCCCTGGCAGTGATCTCGATCCTCGCCCTCGGCATCGGCGCGAACAGCGCGACGCTGAATCTGCTCTACGGCTACCTTCTGGCCCCCTTGCCGTATCCGCACGCCGATCGCTTGGTGAGTGTCTATTTCACCGCGAAGCAGACGCCCGGCAATCTCGGAATGTCGTATCCAACGTACTTTGATCTGCGCGCCGCGACAACCGGCATGCGCGCTGCCGGCATGGTCAAGACGAAGAATTTCAATCTCGTCTCGGACGCCAGGCTGGCGCACGTCCGCGGCGCGGCGGTCACCGCCTCTCTCTTCACTACCCTGGGGGTGCAAGCGGCGCTGGGTCGGGTGTTCGGGGCGGGCGCCAACCGGCCGGGGGCCGCGCCTGAGGTGGTGCTGAGCGAGCGCCTGTGGTCGCGGCTCTTCAATCGCGACCCCAGGGTGCTCGGGCAAACGGTCAACCTCAATGGCCGCGCGTACACGGTGATCGGCGTCATGCCGCGCCGTTTCCGGTTCCCCAATGCCCAGACCGACCTGTGGCTGCCCAAGGTGATCAGCCCGTTCGATCGCCAGCCGCACAACCTGACCGCGTGGCACGACACGATGATCGCCCGTCTCGCCCCGGGGGTGAGTCCGCATCAATTCGCGGTGCAGGCCCAGACGGCATTGCAGCGGGAGATCCTGCATTTTCCCGATCCTTCTGCCATTGCGCTGTTCAAGACGATGGGCATGCGCATGGCCGTCAAGCCGTTGCGCGCGGCTCTGCTCGGCAACCTTCATCAGCGCCTGGTACTCGCACAGATCGCCACCGGGCTGCTGCTGCTGCTGGTGTGGTTCAATCTGGCGAACCTGTTCATTGCCCGGGCTCTGGCGCGGCGTGGCGAGTTGATCGTGCGGCGAGTGATTGGCGCTGACACGCAGCTGTTGTTCCGGCAGCTCTTCGGGGAGGCCCTGACCGTATCGCTGGCCGGAAGCGTTGCTGGACTGCTGCTCGGCGAGGCGTTGCTCAGAGTGCTGTTGCAGGCGGGTTTTGCGACCAGCGCGGTTGCGTTTCCGCTGCGCGATTGGGCGGTCGCCGCCGCCATCGCGGTGGGGCTCGCCCTGCTGTCCGCGCTGGTGTTCTCGTTGGCCGGGCTGCACTTCATACGCCGCCAGGACCTCTCCCAAGGGCTCCGGGATGCCGATGCGCGCAGCACAGGCGGCCGCGGCGAGCACCGGTTACGAGCCGCTCTGGTGGTCACGCAGCTCGCGCTCGCCTTTACATTGAGCGGCGTCGGCGTGATGCTGGTGCACAGCCTGATGAAGCTCGATGCGGTGAGCCTCGGCTTCCAGCCGCGGCACGTGGTCAGCTTCCAAATCCATGTGCCCTTGGGGAGCGCATCCGGCCACAGGGCGCAGCTGCGCGCGCAGCTGACGCGATTGCGCGGCGCTGTGCTGCGAGTGCCGGGCGTTCTCGCCGCGACGATTGCCAGCGAGGTGCCCTTCGATGGCCACAGCATGGGCGGTGCCGCCTATCCGAACCCATACGACGGGAAGCACAGAGCCAATGTCTTTGCCATCGTCACCGACCCGGGCTATCTGCGGACCCTCGGCGTGCAACTGCTCTCCGGGCGGATGTTCACAGCGCGCAATGCGGCCTCGACGGCGGGCGATGCGGTGATCGACGCGACGGCCGCACGCGAGTTGTTCGCAGCGACGGACGTCGTGGGCCGCCAGTTCAACTTCAACGCTCCGAATGACTCGAAGGCCGGCCTGTTGTTTCGAGTCATCGGCGTTGTCGGCGATGCCCGGCAGGCGCACCTCGGCTCGCGCAAGCCCACCGGGACTGTCTACATCGACCGTGCCGAAGTTCTGCAGATGAAGGGGACGGTGTTCTCCTGGGCCATTCCCACCTGGTACGTTGTCGTGCGTACCCCGCTCAGCACCGCCGGAATTCTGCCGGCATTGACCAGGACCGTTGCCTCGATCCTGCCCGGCGTACCAATCTATGGTGTGCGCAGCATGCGTCAGAGGATATCTCGAACGCTTGCGCCCCGACGGGCGGTGACGGTGCTCGTGTTGATGTTCGCGCTCGGGGCGCTGGCGGTGGCCGCGGTGGGCCTGTACTCGGTGCAGAGCTACCTCGTCGGCCAGCGCAAGCCCGAATTCGGCCTGCGCACCGCCCTCGGTGCCGACCGCGCCCGGCTGCGCTGGTTGGTGCTGCGGGAAGCCGGGTGGCTGCTGCTGCTCGGGTCCGCGCTCGGGGCCTGCGGCGTCGTGGCGCTCGGTCGAGTGTTCTCGGCATCGTTCTACGGCGTGTTGCCTGCGCAACCGTTTGCGTTGCTGCTCGTGGTGACGATCCTCGGCCTGATCACGCTCCTTTCGAGTTGGCTGCCAGCCCAGCGCGCCAGCCGGGTCCCGCCCATACAAGCGCTGCGGGACCGGTAGCCGCCGCAGGCATAATCGGGTCATGGCTAAGCCGATAATCCTGGTCGCGGACGATGATGCCGACGTGCGTCAGGCGCTGTCGCTGCTGCTGCGCGAGTGCGGCTGCGAGGTGGCGACCGCGGCGAGTCCGGCGGAGGCGCTGAGCTCGCTGCGCCAGAGACGCCCCGATCTGGTGCTGCTCGACATGAATTACCAGCGCGACACCACCTCGGGGGACGAGGGGCTGGCGCTGCTGCGGCAGATCAAGGCGCTCGACAGCGCGGTGCCGGTAGTGATGCTGACGGGCTGGGCCACGGTCCAGCTCGCGGTGCAAGCGCTGCAGTCAGGCGCGCAGGACTTTCTGGAGAAGCCCTGGGAGAACGCCCGGGTTCGCTCCCTCGTGAGCACCCAGCTGGCGCTGGCGGATGCCCGCAGCCGGGTGCGCAGCCTCGAGGCTGCAGCACGAGCCGACGAACCCGAAGATGATGAGCCGGTGTTCCGTTCCACCGCCATGAGGGAGCTGCTGGAAGTGGCCGCTCGTGTTGCCGCATCCGACGTACCAGCGCTTCTTACCGGCGAAAGCGGTACCGGCAAAGGCGTGATCGCGCGCTGGATCCACCGACACTCGCCGCGCCGCGGCGGCGCATTCGTCAGCGTCAATCTCGGCGGCCTGGCCGAGACGCTCTTTGAGAGCGAGCTGTTCGGCCACGTCAAGGGCGCATTCACCGATGCCCGCGCCGACCGCGTGGGACGGATCGAGAGCGCCCGGGGCGGCACGCTCTTGCTCGACGAAATCGCCAACATCACACCGACCCAGCAGGCGCGGCTCCTGCACGTGCTGGAAGAGGGTGTATTCGCGCGTGTCGGAGAGACGGTATCGCGGCCGACCGACGCTCGGATCGTGGCGGCGACCAATGCCGACATCCGCCAGTTGATCGGCGCCGGCCGGTTCCGCGAGGACCTGTTCTTCCGCCTCAACGCCGTGGAGCTCCCGCTGCCGCCGCTGCGCGCGCGGCGGGACGATGTGCCGCTGCTCGCTCGGCATTTCCTTGCACGCTTCGCGCAACCTGATGGGCGCACGTATTCGCTGAGCGCCGGCGCGGACCGCGCGCTCGAGGGTTACGACTGGCCCGGCAATGTGCGCGAATTGGCGCACGTCATGCAAAGAGCGGTGCTGCTCGCCAAAGCCGAGCGGATCGAGGTTGCGGATCTGCGCCTCGCGAGCGGCGCGAGCGCTGAGCGGCTCGACAATCTCACGCTCGAGCAGGCGGAGCGTTACGTGGTACGGCGCGCGATCGAGAGCTGCGGCGGCGATGTCGCCGCCGCAGCGGCCAAGCTCGGCGTAAGCCGCAGTGCGCTGTATCGGCGCCTGGAGAAGCTGCGCGAATGAGGCTCGGCGGCTCCGGGCGCTTGCGCGACGCGGGTCTTGCGGCACTGGCGGTGCTGCCGCTGCTGACGCTGGCATTGCTGCCCGCCGCGGGAGTTCGGCTCGCGGCGGGGGCGCTTTGGTGGGCGGTGGGGCTCGCACTGCTCTGGTTCGCGGGCGGGCTGGCGCTGGCGGCGCGGTGCCGCGCCCGTCCGCTGCGGTTGCTGGCGACCCTCCTGCAGGGGCTGCGCGCCGCAGATTACGGCGTGAGAATCCGTGGCGGCGGCGGCGCGCAGAGCGAGGTTGCACGGGAGTTCAACGCCCTGGCGGCACACCTCGGCGGCGAGCGGCGGCACGACCGCGAGACCGACGCGCTGCTCTCGCAGCTGCTGGCGAGCCTGGAACTCGGCGTGCTGGTGGTCGACGAGCAGGATCGGCTGGTTGAGCTCAACCCGGCCGCCGAAGCGCTCCTCGGCGCAACCGCGGCCGATCTGATCGGACGAGCGGCGGATCCGCTGGGCCTCGACGAATGGCTGCGCCGCCCCGCGCCGTTCATCGACCGGCGGGATTTCCCGGCCGGCGGGGGGCCCTGGGAGGTGCGTCGGGTCATATTCCGTCGTCACGGGAGACCGCACCGTCTGCTGGTGGTCACTGATGTCAGCCGCGCGCTGCGCGAGCAGGAGCGGCATGCCTGGCGGCGGCTGATCCGGGTCCTCGGCCACGAGATCAACAACTCACTGGGCTCCATCCAGACCACTTCGAGCCTGTTGCGGGAACGCGCGTCGTCGGCCGATGCCACGCTGAACGAGGGGCTGGAGCTGATCGAGCGGCGCAGCCGCTCGCTCGGCGGATTCATCCGACGTTATGCGCAGCTGGCGCGGCTGCCACCGCCCACGCCCGAGCCGCTCGAGATCACCGGACTGATCCGACACATCGCCGCGCTGGAGGAGCGGGTAGCCGTCAGCGTCGATTGCGGCCCGTCCGCGCTCGTCTGCCTCGACAGGTCGCAGTTCGAGCAGGCGTTGATCAACCTGGTGCGCAACGCGGCCGAGGCGGCAGTGCAGACCGGCGGTGGCGTGCGCATCCGCTGTCGTGCCGACGCAGGGGCCTTGCGGATCGAGGTGGAGGACGACGGCCCGGGCATCGCGCACACGGAGAACCTGTTCGTGCCATTCTTCACCACGAAGCCCGGCGGCAGCGGCATCGGCCTGTTGCTGGCGCGCCAGATCATCGAGGCGCACGGCGGCAGCCTGCGCCTACTCAATCGTCAGGATGCGAGCGGCGCGATTGCGGTGGTAAGGATGCCCGCGAGCGCGGCTCGGACGCTCTGAGCGCAGGGGACCGCCAGCCGCTCGCAGCTGCGTGTAAGTTCCTACCAGAACGCAGCACTGCGCTAGCGGCCGCTGCGCGTCGGATCCGGAGTGGATTTATGTTCCGCGGGGGGCGCAGCCTGCCTGGTGCGGACACCGGTTGCCGGCGCGACTCCTCCGCCGGCGGCCAGCAGCAGCCGGATGGTATCGAGGTATTGGCGCTGCTCGGCGCCGAGCAGGCCGAGCAGGGCGCGCTCACGTTGACGCTGCGCATCGAGGACAGGCAACAGTCCGGTGTTGCCGGCGAGGTAACTCTCCCGCTCGAGGACCAAGCGTCTGCGCGACAAAGAGAGCGCGCGGGCCTCGGCGGCGCGCTGTTGCGCGTCGTGCTGCAACGCATCGAGTGCGTCGGCCACTTGCCGGAAGGCGTTCACCACCACTTGCCGATACAGGTCAGCCCTCTGGTGCAGTACATCCAGCGCCGCCCGACGCTCCGCATGCAGCCGCCCACCATCGAACAGCGGCGCGGTCAGGCCGGCGATCAGCGACCAGGCGGCCGAGCTGGCATTGAACAGTTGACCCGGTTGCAATCCCTGCTGCCCCAGCGAGGTGGATAGCTCGATCTGCGGATAGAGATTCGCCGTGGCCACCCCCACCGCCGCGGTGGCAGCACGCAGCTCGGCCTGCGCGGCAAGGATATCCGGCCGTCGGCGCAGCAGCCGCGAAGGGACCATGACCGGCACGCGGCGCGGCAACATCATCTCGCCCAGCGTCGGGCCCGGCTGGCGCCAGTCGGCCGGCGCGCGGCCCAGCAGTGCCGCGAGGGCATGACGCGCCACCGCCAGCCGCTGATACAGCGGGGGCAGCAGCGTCGCATCACTGGCAAGCTGAGTCTTGGCGGTAAGCACATCCAGCCGTGGCACCGAGCCGGCCGAGACCGCCGCGCGCACCAGGTCGACATTGGTCCGATCCGCGCGCAGCAGACCGTTCACCGCCTGGATCCGGGCCCGGGTCGAGGCGATCATCACGGCCTGCGAGGCCACCTCCCCGCTCAGAACGAGCCGCGTCGCCGCCAGTTCGCTGCGCCGGTATTGCTCGAGCGCGCGCCGCTCTTCGATGCGGTCGCGCGTGGCGCCCAGGTAATCGAGGTCATACGCAACGCTGATGCCGGCCTCGAAGTAGGTGAAGGGACGAAAATACTCAGGTCCGAGAAATGCCGCACCATACTTCTTCCGGCCGGTTCCCAGGTCGCCTTCGACCTGCGGGTAACGAGCGGCGCCGGCGATTGCAACACTCTGACGCGCCTCGGCCAGCGCCGCCGTGGACGCGGCGACATCGGGATTGTCGGCAAGGGCGCGCGTGACGAGCGCGTCCAGCTGCGGCGAGTGGAACAGCCGCCACCACCGCCCGGCCGAACCGAGCCCCACGATCGCCCGCTGGCGATACCGGGCCGGCACTCCGGCCGCGCTTGCCGCTCGCCGCGCCGGCGGCCGGTAGTGCGGCGGCGTAGGCACGCGCGGCCGCTGGAATACCGGACCAACCGCGCATCCGGCGAACAGCAGCGCCGTGAGCGCCAGACCATGACGCCAGCCGATGTGCCCGCGGTTTGCCGATCGCCTCATGCGCTCACTCCAGCACCACCGCTTCCTCGGTGACGCGGACCTTGCGCGGCCGCAACAGCAACACCAGCGGGATGATCGCGAAAGTCACCAGGCACATCAGCTTGAAGTCGTCGTTGTAGGCGATCATGGTCGCCTGCTGCGTCACCACCCGGTTGAGCGCCGCGAGGCCCATGACCGAGGTGAAACTGAATGGCGCATGCAATTGCAGCTGCCCCCCATACGGCACGATGTGCGCCACCAGGCTCTCATGCGCGACCTGCATGTTGTGAGTCAGCAGCGCACTTGTGCCCGCGATACCGATGCTGCTGCCGACGTTGCGCAGCAAATTGAAGATCGACGTGCCTTCGGATCGCTGCTGCGCCGCCAGGGTGGCGAAGGCCACGGTCGTTATGGTCACGTAAGTCAGCCCGGTGCCGAAGCCCTGCATGAGGGTCTCGCCCCAGATCAGCCACTGCGGCATCTGCATCGAGAAGTAATTGGCCATGATCCACAGCGCCGATGCGGCGATCGCCAAGCCGACGGCGATCAGGATACGAGAGTCGACCCGCCCGATCAGCCGCCCGGCGATGAACATGGCGATGAAGCTGCCGAGCCCGCGCGGGGCCATCGCGATACCGGTGGTCAACACCGGATAGCCGAGCAGATTTTCCAGAAGCGGCGGCAACAGCGCGAGCGTGGCGAACAGCACCATGCTGATGACCAGCATCAGGATGTTGCCGGTGGTGAAATTGCGGTCGCGGAACAGTTTCGGGCTGACGAACGGCTCGCGGGTGGTGAAGGTGTGCACCAGAAACCAGTACAAACCGAGCAGTGCCACGCCCGCCTCGATCCAGATTTCGGTCGAGCCGAACCAGTCCTTGAGCGAGCCGCGGTCGAGCATGATCTGCAGCGCGCCGACCGCCAGGCTCAGGGCGGCGAAGCCGAAGAAATCGAATGACGATTGGCGCTTCTTGGTCTCGCGCATGTACGCCAAGATGAGTAGCGTCGAGAGAATGCCGAACGGCACGTTAACGTAGAACACCCAACGCCAGCTGTAGTTGTCGGTCAGCCAGCCGCCGAGCACCGGCGCCAGCATCGGCCCGAGCACGACGCCCTGTCCCCACAGCGCCATGGCCCGCCCGTGGTGCTCGGGCGGATTGATATCGAGCAGTACGGCCTGCGACAGCGGCACCAGTCCAGCGCTGAACCCGCCCTGCAGCAGTCTGAACAACACGATCTGATCGATCGATTGCGCCAGACCGCACAGGGCGGAACTGACCGTGAAGCCGATGACGGACACCAACAGAACTTTCTTGCGGCCGAAGCGGCCGGCCAGCCAGCCCGACAGCGGGGTAACGATCGCCGCCGCGACGATGTACGAAGTGAGCACCCAGTCCATCTGTACGAGCGTGGCGCCCATGCTGCCGCCGATATGGGGCAGCGCGACGTTGGCTATCGTAATATCGACCGATTGCAGGATGGTCGCGAGCGTCACCGCGATGGTGATTGGAATACGATGCGGGTAGGCGCTGTCGGCAGTGTGGTCCATGATGCGAAAGGACGCTCGCTCGGTCTGATTCAGCTGCGCGCGGCGTGCGCTTCGGGCCCGGACTGCGTGTCGATCGTCACTTCGGCGCTCAGCCCCGAGCGCACCGGAGGCAACTTCCCGGTCAGCCTCAGGCGCACGTCGAGCCGTTGCACCACCTTGACCCAATTGCCGGTGGCGTTCTGCGGCGGCAAGATCGCGAACTGCGCGCCGGTGCCGGGCGTGATGCTGGACACGACCGCGTGGAACGTCCGGCCCGGATAGTCATCGATGGTCACCGTGGCCTGCTCGCCCGGACGGACGTTGTCGAGAACGTCTTCCTTGTAGTCCGCCGCGATCCAAATGTCGTGCGTCGATACCAGCACGAATGCCTTGGTGGCAAGTGGCAGATAATCCCCAACCTGCAGGTGCTGCACTTCCGTCACGATGCCGGACATGGGAGCGCGCACGGTGGCGTAGGACAGCTCGAGCAACGCATGATTGAGCGCGGCCTGCGCCTCGGCGACCTGTGGATGCTGATCCAGGGGAATATCGGGACGGCCGCCGAGCCGGGCGAGCACCGCCTCGATCCGCTGCTGCGCGCCCGAAACCGCCTGGCGCGACTGCTGCAGATCCAACTGCGCGCGGTCGAATTGGGATTTCGAGGAGACGCCGATCTTGAGCAGTCGCACCTGGCGGCGATATTCCCGGTGCGCATAGGCTTGCCGGCTCCGCTCGGAGGCGAGCGCGGCCTCATCGGCCCGGTAATCGGCCTCGAGCGACTCGACCGCGAGCCGCGTGGCGGCGAGGCGCGCACGCGCGGCCTGCACGGCAATCAGGAACGGGCGAGGATCGAGCCGGAAAAGCACCTCGCCGCGCCGTACCCGCTCGTTGTCGTGCACATAGCGGGCGACCACGCGGCCGGAAACATCGGCGCTGACGGCCACCTGGGCCGCCCGCAGATAGGCATCCTCGGTCGACACATAACGGCCGCTGGTGAGGTAGAAATAAAGGGCGACCGCGATCACCAGCAGCGGCACGCCCCATAACAGCAGCGGACGCAGGCGCGCGCCCCGCGGGCGCGCCGCCGGATCCGCCGCCGACACCGCGGCGCCGTCCTGCGCTGAATCATTCATCGCTCGCTCCTGGTGGCCTTGCGGCCGTTACCGGCGTCGTCCGCCGAGTCCGCCGGCAGGGGCGGCAGCGCGCTCAGGTTCGCATGCACGCGCTCGATCAGCGCCACCAGCTGCGCGCATTCCTCGCCCGACAGACCCTGCAGCATCTCCGTGCGGGTCTCGCCGATGAGTCGCCAGATCTGCTCGAGCACGGTTTCCGCCGCAACGGTCAACCACATCGTGTGGGCGCGCCGATCGGCCGGATCGAAACGGCGCTGCACCCAGCCATCCGCCTCCATGCGATCCAGGATGCGCACGAGCGTCATGGGATCGAGCTCGGCGAGCTCAGCCAAGCGCTTCTGGCTCACGCCTTGGTTGCTCTGCAGGAGAATCAGTACCCGGCATTGCGGCAAAGTGAGTGCGAACCGATGCGCGCGCTCCTCGAAGCGACGCGTGTAGCGGCGGCTGACGTCCTTCAGCAGAAAGCCCAGCTGGCGAAAACGATCGGCAGCCATCAGTGATGCATCATGGCAAGTGGCTTATTGTCACCATAGAGATTATATCAAGTGATAATATCTCGATGCAATAGCTCCTGAGCGGTCCGACGGCTGGCTCGACCATCGCGACGGCCGAACCTCAGGCGCGTGAAGCGGATCCGTGACGCCGCCCGGCCCAGCCGAGCGGGGCACGTCCGATCGTAAGGAAGCGCGAACCGGATGAGAGGTCCTTCGGGACCGAGGTCATGCGTGTGCGGTCAAGAACCGCTCAACGCAGGAGTAAAGTCTGGGCTCTGATCAATCCTTACCGTGCCTCGAGACCAGCGCGCGCTCGATCCGCCGGTCCGGAATCAGCCACAGTAACGCCACCAACGCGTACAGGCCGAGCGAGACCCAGCGTGCGTCAGCGGCCAGAACGATGGCGAGCAGATACATCAAAGGGGACACGTTGCCCTTCCAGTCGTGGCCGATGGCCCGGCGCAGAATCGATGCTTTGCCCTGGGTCACGATGATCCGCTGTTGCAGAATCCACCATGCGACGGCCGCCATCAGCAGAACCACACCGTAGGCCGCAGTCGGCACGGAGGCAAAGCGGTTCTCCCCCATCCAGGCGGTGGTGAACGGAATGAGCGAAAGCCAGAAGAGCAAGTGCAGATTTGCCCAGAGGATACCCCCGCTCACGCGATGCGTCGCCAGCAGCAGATGGTGATGGTTGTTCCAATAGATCCCGAGGTAAATGAAGCTCAACGCATAGGTCAACAGCACGGGTGCCACTGGAACGAGCGCGCGTAGATCGGTATCCCGGGGGATTTTCAGTTCCAGCACCATGATCGTAATCAGGATGGCAATCACGCCGTCGCTGAACGCTCCCATTCGATCGGGACCCACATCTGCCTCGCGTAGTTGTCTGTCGGACCGATTGTATGTCTTTGTTGCGCCGATGTGACCCGCGAAGTGAACGCCGCCGACCGAGCCACCTCGATACCGATCGGGCCGAACGGCTCGTTCACCCGGCCACGGCCAGGTGGCACATACGACGCGGCTCGCGGCTCCACGGACAGGTCGGGCCGGCGCAGCATCCGCGCAGCGGCCAGATGCACAAGCTCGCCTGCACGGCGGCGATCATTGCCCTCCTCATTCGTCGCCGTACGGCCACCAAGCCAAACGGACACCCTGTGTTATCCTACACAATGCAAGCGGATCCCGCGCCGGCCGGCGCGGCTCGTACAATCGGGGCAGGAACATCGGGCCTCAGGAGCGCGCCATGGCGAATGGCTGGGCCGGCGACGGCGCCGTGACTGAACAAATCGACGCGACCGTCACGGACGGCATCCGGCGGGCCCAGAGCCGCCTGCCACAGGGTGTGGGCCTGACCCATTGCGCCGAATGTGGCGAGCCCATCGCGCCGGAGCGCCGCCGGATCCTCCCGGGTGTGCGCCTCTGTATTCCCTGCCAGACTCTCGCTGACCGCAACGGCCCGGGCTCGAGCGGCTACAACCGCCGCGGCAGCAAGGACAGCCAGTTGCGTTGACTGCGTCGTGGATACGGCGTGCGCGGTCCCCACGCCACGCCCATCGGCGCGAGCGCCTCACCACCACCGGCGTCCAGAAGCTGACCAGGGCCACTCGCCTCCCGACATCCCACTTGGCCACGTCCGCCTTGCGCCACGAAGCGAACGACGTGAGCGACCCCGCCGGCATTGAGCCACTGCGCAGCGTCCGCGCGCGCCAGTCATCGCGACGCTGCGCGCGCAGTGAAGCGGGGCGTCCGGGGGCAGGTGTTGTTTTGTCCTGCCCGTTGAGGCGGATCGCGGATCTGCGCATAATTACAGTATGAGCGAGTCCCCCACCCTCGAGGGTGCCTACCGGCTGCGGGCGTATCCGACACGCGCTCAGCAGCGCAGGCTCGGGCGGCTGTTTGGGGCGGCGCGCTTCGTGTGGAACTGGGCGCTCGCGCGCCGCTCGCAGGCCTACGAGGCGGAGCAGCGCAAACTCAACTGGATGGCGCTCTCGCGCGAGTTCACCACACTCCGGCATGCCCCCGAGACAGTCTGGCTTGCCGAGTTGGCGCGCGAGCCGTTCAACAGGTACTGCGCGACCAGGAGCGGGCGTTTGCGAACTTCTTCGCTCTCGTAAGCTTGGAGAGATCCTCGCGTCTTAAGCCGTGATAGAGCAGCAGTGACAGCAGCGCCCGGTCCCGCCGGGCCTTGAGACCATCGCCTGCAGGGAGCTTCAGGAGATTCCGGGCCTGGGGATCCCTGAGCGCCGGCGTCTTTCCTTCAATAGCGCTCAACCTTCGGCCGCTTCACCCCCCTTCACCAGGTTGTGAGTCACTGCGTTCGCCTCCGAGAGGTGCTCAAAAGGGAGGACAGCGCCGCGAGCTTGCGACGGATGGAGCTGCCGGCGAGTTCCCGGTGCTCGAGGTCCTTGCGCCAGGCAAGCACGTGGGCCCGGGTGAGGAGCCGAAACTCATCCGGCGCCGAGATCGCGACGAAGGTCATGAACTCCCCGAGATCGTTGCGGTATGCCCGCTTCGTATTCGGGTTGTCGATGTTCGCGAACCACTGCGCCTCAGGCGGCACGGCGGCGAGTTCGCGAAACTCGGGGGCGGTGAGCTTGCGTGCTTCGGTGGAGCGCTGAACCAGATCGCGAGCGGGCTCATTAGGCATGGCGATGCGGTTCTCCGTAGGCTTCTTGCCCAGATGGGCCAACGGGCCAGTGACAGCGCATATGCTATCATATGCCCGATGGATGTGCCGCACCTCGTGCTCGACAGCAACGTGCTCGTTTCAGTCTTTACGAGCGGCAAAGGGGCTTCCCGGCAGCTGTTGCGAGCGCTCTTGCGCGGCGAGTGCGTTGCGGCGATCTCGGTGCCCCTGTTCCTCGAGTACGAGGACGTGCTAGCGCGACCGCAGGTACTCCGGCGCTGTGCGCTGAACCTCGAGGAGCAGGAGGAGCTGTTTGATGCCCTTCTCGCCCGTACGGAGCTGGTGGAGGTCTACTATCGGTGGCGACCGAATCTGCGCGATGAGTCTGACAACCACGTGCTCGAGCTCGCGATCGCCGCCGGCGGGGTCCCGATCGTCACGTTCAACCGGCGCGATTTCGCCTGGGGTGAGCTGCGCTTCCCCGGGCTCATCGTGCAGACGCCGGCGAGCTGGCTAAAGGCGCAGAGCCCCGCATCGGGTGCACGATGAACCCATCTGATGGAGTATTTCGATGTCTACCCTGACGATTCGTCTACCTGACGCCAAGCACGAGCGGCTGAAGACCCTCGCCAGCTCCCGCGGGGTGAGCGTCAACAAGCTCGTCGAAGAATGGGCCACGGTAGCTCTTACGCAACATGACTCGGAGAACCGGTATCGCCTGCGAGCTCAGCGCGGCCGTCCGGAGCGGGGACTGGCGTTGCTCGATGAGTTCGATCGCCGCGCCCCCCGCGGACGCAGTAGCCGGCGCAAGTCTGCCCCCTAGGGATGGCTGGAGCTCGCAATACGATTCTTGCCGAGCTCGCAGCGATGCGGGCTCGTGAGAGTGAGATCCTCTCCCAACTGAGGGCACTGATCGATGCCCCCACACCGGATGTACCTGCGCACGTCGCTCACGTATTAGCGCTAGCGAGGGAGGCTTTCGCTGAGGATGCCCAGCGAGCAAAGTACCCGCGGTTTCGCCGCCGCGGCGGCAAGGCAAGCGTGCGCTTCACGCTCGATCAGCGTCGCGAGCAGGTGGCACGCGGTGCGGCCGGCCGGTCGTCCGTATCCAGGCGCGTTTGATGGTCGATCGCGAAGGGAGCAAACCCGGACTCGCGCTGCTCAGGCTCAGCGCCCACATGCGCCGCTGCAAACGCCGGACACTCACTGCCGTGCCCGCAGCCCGGCGGCCCGCACGCACGCAGCTCACACCGAGGTGGTGGCCGCATGCCCCAACTCTGGTCGAGCTCGCCCGTTGACCCGCGGCGCCGTTCGCTTCGAGGTGCGCGTGCAGCCGCGGGCGTCCCGGACGGAACTCGCAGGGCTGCACGGCGGCGCGTTGAAAGTCAGGGTCACCGCGCCACCGGTCGATGCCGCCGCCAACCGGGCGCTGATCGAGTTCCTCGCGGAATGTCTGGGCGTCGCGAAGCGCGCCGTGCGCATCGTGGCCGGTGAGACCGGCCGGACGAAGCTGCTCGAAGTCGACGGCGTGACGCCGGCGCAAATTGCGAGTCTGCGGGAGCGCGCGCTCAGGCCGTGACTCGGCCCACTCCGCGCCGCGCCGACTCAGCCCTGCCTCGGTGCGCGCCGCTCCACTGGAGCAGCGCCCGCGCGACGTAAACGACTGCGGCCATCACGGCGCCCCGATGCTATTGCGGCCACCGGCTCACGAGGGTCGTCGAGCGGCGAATTGGCCGCGGCGCGCGTTGCCGGTGCGGCCAACCCGCGCCGGCGCTCCGCCAGCGGCTCGCGGCGATTAACCATGACCCACCCACCTGGATCTGCGCTGAGATCGCCCGGGGAGCGGCCGCGATTCAGCATACAAACCTCCGACTCCGGACACTAAGGCGATCCTGCCGCGGCCCGCGCCAGCGTCTCCTCCAGAGGCTCGCCCGCCCCGCGCAAGGCCGCAAGTTGCGCGGCCGACCAGGCCTGTACGATCCGCCCGGAAATCATCAGGCCGACCTGATCCGCATGACGCTCGACGACGTCGAGCGCGTGCGTGGCGAGCAGCACCGAGCTGTGGCCGGCTTCGACCCGCTCGTGCAGGTGCCGCTTCAGGCATGCTGCGCTCGAGGGATCGAGCCCGTTGAAGGCCTCATCGAGCACAATCAGGCGCGGTGCGCCGACCAAGGCCTGGAGCACCGCGAGCTTCTGTCGTGTTCCGAGCGAGTAGGTGTCCACGTACTGGTCGAGGAGTTCCGTGACCGCGAACCGCTCGGCCAACTCCAGGACTTCGGCGTCGATCGTCCGCACTCCCTTGGCGGCGGCATAGATCTCGAGACATTGCCGGCCGGTCAGCAGCCCGGGCAATCGCTCCGGCGCACAGGCGAAACCAAGCACCCGCTTGGCGGCGCGGGCATCGCTCAGCAGCGACACCCCGTCGAGCTCGATCCGGCCCCACCGCGGCCGCAGCAGTCCGGCGATGCAGTACAAGAGCGTCGACTTACCGCTGCCATTGGGACCGAGCAGGGCATACCACTGTCCGAGGCCGACCTCGATGCTGACTTCGCTGAGCACCAGGCGCGCACCGTAGCCTGCGCTCAAACCGCTGACGCGCAGCACCGCGGTCTCGGGCGGCGACGAGACGGCGTTCATCCTCGCCACCGAAATAGCGCCCGCTCCGCCTTGGAGCCGCTGCGCAATGCCAGCGCGCTCACGGCCATGCTTACCCCGCCGGCGACGGCGAGCCAGAGCGCGCCCGCCAGTACGGCGGTGCGCGCCGGCGCCGGACCGCCGACAGCGTAAGTCAACGCGATCAACACGATGCAGGCGGCGGCAGTTGCCGCCAGCGCGCGCCAACAGAGCGCGGCCGCGAAGCGCACCGGTCGCAGCCCGGTCGGCGCGAGCCACCAGGACGCGGGACATGCGGTCCGCACCATCGCTCGCAGAAGGTTGAGCAAGTGCAGCATCAACAGCCACACGAACACGGCCGCCAGTATGCGTCCGACCGGCTCGTTCATGGGCACCGCCAACAGCAACAGCCACAGGCTGCGCGCCCGGATGTTCGGCCGGTCTGCGAATCGCGCCTCGGCGAGTGGCCAGCCCCCAAGCGAAGACACGGCCGCCTGGGTGGACCATCCGGGACGCGGACGCTCGCCCAGCGAATAGCGCGAGCGCCGACGCACCCGAGGATCGGTCCGGCCGCGCCGTGCGCGCCGCTCGAGTACTGCGGCAACAGCGGCGGCAAGCGTCACGCCGATCACTGCGCCGGCGACGCAGACGACGATGAGGCGAACGGGCATCCACGCGGGCAGTCGCGCCAGCACCGAGGCCAAGGCGAGCCACAGAGCCCCCACGAGCCCGAGCCCCAGCGTCCCGCTGGCGGCCCGGACCATCGGTGACACATCGCTGGGGAGGGCGCCAAGCCAGTCGCGGTGAGCCTCGCGCGCGAGCCGGCGGCGGCGGCGCACCACCAGGATCGCCACAATCACAGTGGCGATCGTCAGGACCGGCCACGGCTCGTGCGCCGCAGCCGCGATAGCCCGCGCGACGGCCCGCACTCGGCCGAGCGTCGCGAGCGCTGCCAGCACGCACAGCGCGACGAGGCCAACAAGCGGCCAGCGCCGCAACGCGTTGCGCCCGGCCAGACACGCGACGCGAGCCGACGGCCGCGCATCGAGCCACGAGCCTACGGCGTTGCGCATGACAGTGCGCATCGCGCGTCACATTCGAGACGATCGCCCGCGGGGCCGGAGCGGTCCCCACCAACGCCGCGCATCGGGCCTACGAGCCGGACCGCAGGCCGCACGGCCCAGTGGCCGGCGCGTGGACAGACGGCACGTTCCTTTCCGGGTGACACCAACACCTCGCTGCACAACGATGGACGTTGAGGCCGACGGCGCCGGCGAGCGCTCGCATCCCGCTTGCCGTGGTCTCATTCGATCGATCCAGACTGCTCTCGCGACCGACGCCGGCCCGCGCCCGGCCGAGAATTGTCCCGCGCCGTCCGCCGGAAATGCAAGCGCCGGCGGCAGCGACGATGTCCCCGGGAAGTGCGCCGTACGGCCGGGCGCACCGGTGTTGCCTACGCGCGGGCGCGCTGAGGAGTGAGCGTACCGGGACGCCCTCATGCGTGCCGCCGCAGCGCTTCGAAGCGGGCGAGGGCGCGCTTGCGCGCCTCGGCATGCACGACGATGGGGCGCGGATAGCTCTCGCCCAATGTAACGCCGGCTTCCTCCAACACCCCGGGTGCCGCGTTCCACGGCTCGTGGATTGCGGGCGCTGCCAGCGCCCGCAGCTGCGGAATCCATGTGCGCAGATAGGCACCGTCCGGATCGAACCGCCGGCTCTGCGCGACAGGATTGAAGATGCGGAAGTACGGCGCGGCATCGACGCCGCAGCCGCTCACCCACTGCCAGTTGAGCGCGTTGTTCGCCCGGTCGGCATCGACCAGCGTGTCCCAGAACCATGCCTCGCCGCGCTGCCAGGAAATGAGCAGGTCCTTGACGAGGAACGAACCGACGATCATGCGGACCCGATTGTGCATCCAGCCCGTCTGCCACAACTGGCGCATCCCGGCATCGACGATCGGGTAGCCCGTGCGCCCGTGCCGCCACGCTTCGAGTGCGCGCGCATCGTCACGCCACTGGAACGCGGTGAATTCGGGACGCAACGGCCGCGTGGGCAATTCGGGGAAGTGATGCAGCGTATAGCGCGCGAACTCGCGCCAGCCGAGCTGGCGCAGAAAGCCCGACCCGGTCAGCTCGGTCGGTCCCCCCGCCGGTCCGCGCAGGAACGCGTGCCAGACCTGGCGCACGCTGATCTCCCCGAAATGCAGATGCGGCGACAGGCGCGACGTGCCCTCGAGCGCCGGCAAGTCGCGGGCGCCGCGGTAGTTGACCGATTGCTCGCGCAGGAACGCGCGCAGCCGGACCGTGGCGCCGCGCTCCCCGGGCGTCCAGAAGCTTGCGAACTTCGCGTCCCAGCCGCTACGCGGCAACAGACCCCAGTCCTCGATCCGCTCACTCGCCAGCGAGCCGCCGTAGCCCGGCAATGCGCGCGGTGCGCGCACTGGCTCGGCCGGCGTCAGACTGTGCAGGCGATTCCAGAACGGCGTGAAGATCCGAAACGGACCGCCGGCGCCGGTGACCAGCGCATCCGGCTCGGCGAGCATATCCCCGCCACAGCGCTCAAACGCAACACCGACGGAACGTAGCGCCGACTCCACAACCGCATCCGCCGCATCGACGAGCGGATCGTAGGTGCGGTTACAGACGATGCGCGCCGCACCCGTCGAGGCGCTCAGCGCCACCAGCACATCGACCGCTCGGCCGCGCCGCAGCAGCAGCCTCGGCGCCCGTCGGTGAGCGGCCCGGAGCGCATCGAGCGAAGCGGCCAGAGCGCTCAGACTGTGGTGCAACCACCAGCGGGCAGCGCCCCCGAGCGCTCGTCCCGCGCTCGGAGGGTCCTCGAGAATGTAAAGCGGTATGACCGGCCGACCCGATTCGGCTGCCGCGACAAGCGCCGGGTTGTCGCTCAGACGCAGGTCGCTGCGCAGCCACACCACCACAGGACGTGCCGCCGGATCGGACGATACACGGGATTCATGCATGATGTTCAGCCTCGGCGGGTCCGGCTCGGCCCTGGACAGTCGTAGCGAGCGGACAGTGTGCAATAGCCGGCCCGGCTCTGTCGAACGCGGCGGCCTCTGCTATAGTGAGGCAGATTCAGCGCAGACGCCGCCTGGTTGGCGCGCACCGCACGTTCCTTCGGGGAGAACCAACGCGCATGAACAGTCAGCCACCGCAATACGACGTTCCGCCCGTCGCGTTCGACCGCAGCCTCGGCAACATCACCTACCTCCTGTATGCCGGTGCCATCGTGCTCCCGGTGTTCCCAGTGCTCGCGGTCGCCGCCGTGATCATCGACTACATCAAGCGGTCCGAAGTCCGTGGCACGCTTCTGGAGAGCCATTTCAACTGGCAGATCCGCACCTTCTGGCTGATGCTCCTCTGGAGCGTGATCGGCGGCCTGCTCTGCCTGATCATCGTCGGTTGGGCAGTGCTCGCCGTCGCCGGCATCTGGTACATTTACCGCGTGGTGAAAGGCTGGCTGCGGCTGAGCGAAGGCCGGCCCGTGCCGTAGCGGATCCGTCAGAACAGCACGCCGAGCCCGGCGCCGGTGTAATTCGAGAAGCCGCCGAGGTTCCCCTGCACGCTCACGCCCTCTTCCAGGTCCACCTCGAAATTGCGGTTGATGAGGTACTGAATGCCGCCGTCCGCGTCGGTACCCCAGCCCTGATCGTATCCCGATGAGGACTGTCCGTAGATCTCCCCATAGAACTGCAAGCGTGAATTCCACAGCCAGGTCACCACCAAGTCGGGATTGAAGCTCGTGTAGCGCTGCCCGCCTGCCAGGGTCGGCTCGGTCTGCGACGAAACGCCCATCTGGAACGACACGCCGAGCGGACCGTTGCTGCTGTAACTGACGATCGCGTTGGCCGCGCCCCCGACCCCATTGCTGCCGAACTCCGCGTCGCCGGAGGGGAGTGTCGCCAGCGCTTCGGCGGTCCATTGCCAATGTTGGGTCGTGCTGAGCACGTGCTTCAGGCCGATGGTCGTGACCCCGAAGCCGCTCAACGTCTGCGGCACGCCATTGACCGACAGATACTGATAATTCGGCGGCAGCCAGACGAATTCCGACTGGTCCGGCAAGCCGAATCGCAGCTCGAGATTGGGCAGCGTATCCACGACCCCGCCGGGCACGCCGGGCAGATTGCCCGCGGTAATGCCCGCCTCCAAAACCTCCTTACCATCCGGAACCACGCAACTGGAATCCGCGATCGTGGGACGATCGAGCAGGCCGAGCAGGCCCGAGGGGCCCGCGCAGGGATTGATCAGGTTGCCGGCGTGCGCGCTGGGTAGCCGCGCCGACGCGACTGCTGCCAGTCCCAGAAGAATGGCGCCACAGTGTCGTTTCAAGCGCTGTCCTTCGGCGTTTCAACCTGTGAGGACGGCGCCCACGCGTCCGCACCGTCCGCCTTGCCGCCTCGTCGCGGCCCGCGCTCTCAAATCACTGTCATGGGAATGCCGGCGAGGTAGTCCCGCTTGCCGATCTCGACGCCACAATGGCGCAGGATGCCGTATGCAGTGCTGATGTGAAAGTAAAAATTCGGCAGCACGAAATGATTGAGGTAATCCGCTGCGCGCATGCGCGCCTTGTTATCGCGGCCGAGCGGGAATACCACTTCTCGGTCCGCCGCCGCGTCGATCGCGCCCGTCGGCAGCGTCTTGACGAAAGCAATCGTCCTGGCGATGCGCGCCTGGAGCTGCTCGATCGTCTGTTCGGTGTCCTCATGCGTCGGCGGCTCGACTCCCGCCAGGCGCGCGCCGCCGTTCTTGGCCAAATCGCACGCGATCTGCACCTGACGGGTCAGCGGGAACATGTCCGGATACAGGCGCGCCTGCAACAGCACGGCCGGATCGATCTTCTTCACCGCGGCGTATGCCTCGGCCTTCTCGAGCAACCCCGAGAGCGCGTTGAGTCCGATCGCGAAGGTGGGCACGGCGGCGCTCGACATCGACATGGGTACGCCTCGCAGCGAGTGTTCAGGTGGTCTGTCATTAGAGCAGCAGCGGCTCGCATCAGTCAACGGCCTGGCCACCGCGCCATGACCGGGCGCAGCATCGCACTGCGCCCGCCTCGGCACTGCCACGCTTGCGACCCGGCTCGACCCATCGGGTCGCGCGGCTCTCGGCGCGATCCTATTATTGATGCGCGGCCGGCCGAACTTGCAGGCTCACCGCGGATCTGAGATATCAAGACCATGACGACCCGCATACCGCGCATCCCCCCCTCGCAGATCACTCCCTCCGAGGTCTACTTCGGTCGGCGCGCATTTCTGGCCAGCGCGCTCGCGGCCGGCACCACCGCCGCACTCGGCCGGGCACACGCCGCGGTGGTTCCCGCCCGCGCCGGCGCACCCCTGGCGTACTCCTACGATGCCGCCGAATCGGTCGGCGCGCTGGTGCACGCGCCGGATCAGAACGAGACGCCAAACACGTGGCATCAGATCACGAATTACAACAACTACTACGAGTTCGGCACCAGCAAGACCGATCCAGCCGAATACGCCGGACGGCTCCAGACACGGCCCTGGAGCATCACCGTAGCCGGCGAGGCGGAACGTACCGGCACGTTTGCGCTCGAGGATTTCCTCAAACCCTACGCGCTCGAGGAGCGCATCTACCGCTTCCGTTGCGTGGAAGCCTGGTCGATGGTGATTCCCTGGGTAGGCATCCCGCTCGCCACGATGCTCAAGCACTTCAGGCCCACTTCGCGCGCCAAGTACGTCGCTTTCGAGTCGGTTTATCGCCCCAGCCAGATGCGCGGGCAGCGAGTGCCGATCCTGCAGTGGCCCTATCGCGAAGGACTGCGCATCGACGAGGCGATCAATCCGCTCGCGTTCATGGTGGTGGGTCTGTATGGGCGCGTGCTGCCGAATCAAAATGGTGCGCCGCTGCGGCTGATCGTGCCGTGGAAATACGGCTTCAAGGGCATCAAGGCGATCGTGCGCATCGCGTTCACCGAGACGCAGCCGCCGACCACCTGGAACCAGGCGCGGCCGAACTACTACGGCTTCTATGCCAACGTCAACCCCGACGTTCCAACACCCAGCTGGAGTCAGAGGACGGAGGTGCGCATCGGCAATCCGTTCTTCCATCAGCGCCAGGCGACCTTGATGTTCAACGGCTACGGCAAGGAAGTCGCCTACCTCTACCGGGGAATGAACCTGCGGAAATACTTCTGAGTCCGTCCCTGATCAAGCTGTCGTGACCACAAGCGCGCCCCCCGTCAAACGACCGTTCCTCGGCCTGAGCGTCGAGCGCCGTTATCGGTTGATCTACAAGCCGGTGGTGTTTCTGGCCGCGCTCGCACCGCTCGCCTGGATGGTGTGCGGTCTGTTCGGCTGGCTCGGATGCAGCGACGGCGTCGATCCGGTGAAGTTTCTCGAGCTCAGGTGTGGCAAGACCGCCCTGAACTTCATCATGCTCACGCTCATGGTGACCCCGGTACGTGAGCTGGCGAAGCTGCCTCATCTGATACGTCTGCGGCGCATGCTCGGGCTGTTCGCGTTTTTCTACGTCCTGCTGCACTTCACGGTATACGCGGTGCTAGACCTGGATCTGAACTGGCGCATGGTCGGTGCCGACATCGTCAAGCGCCCATACATCACCGTCGGCTTCTCCGCACTGCTGCTGCTCATTCCGCTCGCAGTGACCTCGAGCAACCGGATGATGCGGCGGCTCGGGCGGCGCTGGAGCCGGCTGCACCGCCTGATCTACCTGATCGCGGCACTCGGGGTGTGGCATTTCTACTGGGAGGAAAAGATCGACGAGCGCACACCGCTGAAATATGCCGCGGTCCTCGCCGTCCTCCTCGGCTATCGCGTGGCGCGCAACGCTCGGGTCCGCCGTTGGTTGGCTGGGCGGATGGACGCGCTGCGCCGTCGAACGCAGCGGAAACGGGCCCTGGCCTGCGACACGCAGCGCTCCCCGTAGCGTACGGATCGGCGGCCGCGCCAAGCCGCCGGCGCCGGGCGGCGGCTATTTCTGGAACCGATCGCGGAGCTTGCTGAAAAACGAGCCCGAGCGCATATGGCGCAGCGTCGCCGCCCATTTGTCCTCGGCAAGCAGCTTGCGCTGCAGATCCGCTTCCTCGCGCTTCATCAGCTCCAGCACCCGCGAGTCCTCGTCGGCCTCCAGCCAGTAGCCATGTTGATTCGGGCAGACCTCCATCTCCAGATCGTAGAATCGATACTGGAATCTCTGCAGGTTGGCGGCGCATTCCGGACACTGATCTGCGGCGGGCGTCGAGCTGATGAACAGCGATCCCTTCCAGCGATCACCGAAGTCGAAGACCTCGTCCTCCAGTTCGCCGAGCTCCACCTGCTCGAGCCACATTCCCTGGCAGGACGGGCAGTGATTCACCGTGAGCTTGTGTCGCTCTGTCGGCTGCAGATCGGTTTTGCATCTAGGACATTTCATGTCAACCCTCCGCTTGCCGTGCTCGCCAACCCGGTGGGCAAGCCGCCATGCCTCAGGGACTATAGATGACATCGTCTCGCCGCTCAAGGATATGAGGCCGCCGCCGCGCCGAGTCGCGGCGCCCGGCGCGCAACCGGCACTCCCGCGCGGGCACCACCGTGTTGCCGCGTGCCGCCACGGAATTCCCGCAAATTGCCTCATCACGCATGCCTGTGGAGCAGTTCCATCCGCGGCACACGGACATCAGGTCAGTCGTTGTAAGCACGCTCGCCGTGCTGGGAAAGATCGAGGCCCTCACGCTCCTGGTCCTCGCTCACCCGCAACCCGACGGTCGCCTGCACGAGCTTGAGGATGAGGTACGTCCCGACGGCGCACCACAGACCCGCCGCCACCACCCCCAGGATCTGCACGCCCACTTGCCGGAGCAGATCCATGCCGGGCGCGTAGCCGACTCCGCCAAATCGCGCCGCCACGAACACACCGGTGAGCACGGTGCCGAGCGCGCCGCCGGCGCCGTGCACCGGCGAGACATCGAGCGCATCGTCGATGTGCAGCCGGCGCTTGATCAGCTGCGTCGCGAAAAAGCACACCACACCGGCGGCGAAGCCGATGATGAGCGCGCCGAGCGGACCGACGAAGCCGGATGCCGGCGTAATAGTGCCCAGACCCGCGACCATGCCGGTGACGATTCCCAGTACGCTCGGCTTGCCGAATTTGATCCACTCCAACCCCATCCAGGTGAGCGCGCCGGTGGCGGCGCCGAGTTGGGTCACCAGGATGGCCATCGCCGCCGAGCCGTTGGCGGCGAGCGCGCTGCCGCCGTTGAAGCCGAACCAGCCGACCCACAGCATGCCCGCGCCGAGAATGGTCAATGACATATTGTGCGGCGGCATCGCCGTGTGCGGGAAACCCTTGCGTTCCTTGAGCACCAGCGCGCTCACCAGGGCGCCGACACCAGCGGTGACGTGCACCACGATGCCGCCGGCGAAATCAAGCACGCCGTAGCGCTCGAGCCAGCCCCCGCCCCAAACCCAATGCGCCACGGGCACATAGACCACGATGAGCCACAAGGCCGAGAACAGCAGCACGGCCCCGAATTTCATCCGCTCGGCGAAACCACCGACGACCAGCGCCGGCGTGATGATCGCGAAGGTCAGCTGAAACATCACGAAGGCCGCTTGCGGAATGTCACCGCGCAGCGCAGTGCGACTGATGTCGGCGAACCAGCCGCCGTGCACCGAGCCGATCAGCGGCTGCAGCGCGCCGCCATTGCCGAACACCAGTCCGTACCCGCCGGCGAACCACAACACACTGACCACGCAAGTGATGGCGAAGCATTGCATGGCCACCGAGAGCACATTCTTGTTGCGCACGAGCCCCGAATAAAAGGCAACCAGCCCCGGCAAGGTCATGGACAGCACGAGCGCCGTCGCGGTCAGCAGCCAGGCGGTGTTCCCCGAATTGGCCGCGACCGCAACCGGCACAGCCGCGGCACGCGCCAGGGGCGCGGCGCCCAGGAAAAGAGCGACCGGCATTCCCCATCGCACGGCCAAAGCAGTTCGTCGCATGAAGCCCTCGAGCCGGCGGCGTTGCCGGAATATGCTGCCTCACGCAGCGTTGGATGAGCGCGGCGCATTGTCCCGGTCAAGGTACCGGAAAATCAAGCAGTGGCCGGATCGGACGATCAGCCGAAGCACACAGGTGGGCAATCGTGGCCGGGCAATGCCGTGTCGGGCTCGCCCCGCGGCCCGATCCCGGTGCCGCGGCGCATCAGCAAAGGATTCCCTCAACGCCGAGGAGAGTGTCATAATCACAAAATGAGGACTTCATCTGTACGTTTCGCGCTGGTTGCAGGCCTGGCGCTCACGACCGGCGCATGCGCGTCGCCCGCGGCCCGGCCGCGCTTGATCCAGCCGGCACGGCCGCAAAAGCTGGTACGCGCAGCACCGCCCGCGCCGCCGCTTCCCGTCCAGACGGAGAAGTTCATGCTTACTCCGGGGCAGACCATCATCGGCAGGCTTCAGGTCGTAAAGGTCCTCAAGGGACAAACCCTGACCGATATCGGCCGGCGCTTCAACCTCGGTTACGAGGAGATGAGGCGCGCCAATCCCGAACTCAGCCCGTGGCTGCCCCCGGTGGGCGCCCCGGTACTGCTGCCGACGGAGTTCATTCTGCCGGACGCGCCGCACACGGGCATCGTCGTCAACGTCGCCGCGATGCGGCTCTTTTACTTCGTGCCGCACAAGCCGGGCCAGCCTCAGATCGTCATCACGCATCCGGTAGGAATCGGCAGGGCCAAGTTCCCGACCCCCATAGGGGTGACTCACGTCGTGGCGCATCAAAAAGGTCCCGTCTGGGTGGTGCCGCGGTCGATTCTCGCCGAGCACGCCAGCGAGGGCGCAGCGCTGCCTCACGTGGTTGGGCCCGGGCCGCTCGACCCGCTGGGCAACTACGCGCTGCAACTCGGGTGGCCCGAAATCCTGCTCCACGGCACCAACAAGCCGGTCAGCGTCGGTTGGCCGGTGAGCCACGGCTGCATCCACATGTTCCCCGAGGACATCAAGCAGCTGTTTTACTTGGTGCCCAACGGCACCGAGCTGCACACCGTCGACCAGCCGTATCTGTTTGGCTGGCGCAACGGCAGGCTCTACATGGTCGCCTACGGGCCGTTGAAGGGCAGCAAGCGACCGTGGAAAACGGACTGGCGCCAGCTCCTGCCGCATCTGATCACTCACGCCGAGCGCGTGGAACTACGGCGGCACGGGCAAAAGATCGACTGGACCCGGGTCGGACAGCTCGTCGCCAATCCGCGCGGCGTACCCGTACCGGTCTCCGGGAACGAAGGCGGCGGCATCGCGCACGTTATTGCCGCCGCGACGTGGGTGCAGAATCGCCTGCCGGCCGGCTCCACCTGGAACGGCAAGGCCGACGGTCTGGCCACCAACGCGCAGTTCCGCAAGTTCTATGCCGGCATCCTCACGCCGGAGCAGCGGCGGGCGCTGGAGGCGGTCGATAGTCTGCGCAAGCACACCGCGGCGCATCGGGCGCCCGCACACAAGACCAACTCCGAGCGGGCCGATCCTCCTCGCGGGTCCTGACCGCGGAAATCCTCGCCCGCGCCACGCGCAATCTTCAGTCGCGCGTGGCGCGGACCCCCGGGAATCTGCGCGCCCAGTAGCCGACGTCGACCCATCGGCCAAACTTCCGGCCGATCTCGCGGAATTGCCCGGCCCTGACGAAGCCGAGGCGCTGATGCAACGCCACGCTCGCCGAGTTCGGCAGCGCGATTCCGGCGACGGCGCAGTGAATACCGAGGCGAGGCAATCTGTCGAGCAAGCATCGGTAAAGCTCGGTTCCGATACCCTTGCCCGTCGCACCCGGTTGCAGGTAGATCGTAGTCTCCACCGAATGCCGGTATGCGGACCGCGACTTCCAGGACGTCGCATAAGCGTAGCCCACAACGACGCCATCCTGCTCGCACACGAGCCATGGGAGGCCGCAGGTCACCTCAGCGATCCGTCGCATCATCTCGTCGGCGGACACCGGCGTCTCCTCGAACGTCGCGGTCGTCTGCTCCACGTAGTGATTGTAGATGACGCAGAGCGCCCCGCCGTCCTGCTGTGCGCACTCCCGGAAAATGCGCACGCGGCGCGCGTCGGTGTCGCCAGTCATAATTCCGTTCGGCCGCGTCTGCGTGGACGAGGGCTCCGAGTGTCTCCCACGTGCATCAATTGCGCAAGAATCACTCCAGCGCAGACTCGAGCATCCCGCAGGTATCCAACGCGCGGGGGTGCCAACGCCGACAGCGGCGCATCCCTTCCACGCCCGGCGTCGTACCGACGCATCGCGCACCGGGCAGCATGAATCGCGCGCGCAAGATGAACTTCGGTCGGGGCCTCCCGCTGCGATCCCGGTCCGCGCTTCGCGCCCCGGCCTCGAGCTTGGCCCGCGAACGCGGCCCGGGTCACATCGCCGGCGCTGCGCCCGCCCTCTTCAGCGCGAGCCACGGAAGCCGGCTCACCTGGCGCATGACGACCGGCATCATTTTTCCGCCACAGCGTTCTCAACCGCCGCTGTTCAACGTGGCTGGCGCACGTCCCGTCGCATTCCGGCGCACGCTCGCGGCCTCGGGTGCGACACTCGGGAGCTACTCGCAAGGAGAGATTGTGTCATGTCCCGCCTGATCGTCCTGCCGTCTCTTTGCCTCCTGATGGTGTCGTCGGTCGCGCTCGCTGCGGCACCGAAGCCCGCCGCCGCCACGCCGCCCATTCCGGTGCCTAAGGAGCGCGCCGTGAGCACGCAGCACAGCGTGACGATCGACGGGCACACGATCCGTTACACCGCCACCGCGGGCACGATCCTGCTGCGCAACAAGGCCAATCAGCCGACCGCCACCATGTTCTACGTTGCCTACACCGAAGATGGTGTACACAACCTCGCGCGCCGGCCGGTGACGTTTCTCTACAACGGCGGTCCGGGCGCCGCATCCAACTGGATTCAGATGGGAGGCCTCGGGCCGTACCGGGTCAATATGACCAACGGCGGCCCTACGCCGCCGGCACCTTATTCGATTACGCCGAGCCACAACAGCCTGCTGAACGATTCGGATCTCGTCTTCATAGACGCGGTGGGCACGGGCTACAGCCGCGTCGTCGGTAAAGGCACGGGCAAGATGTTCTGGGGCGTCGACCAGGACGTGAAATCCTTTGCCCAGTTCATCTACCGCTACCTGACGAAATACAACCGCTGGCAGTCACCCAAGTTCCTGTACGGCGAGAGCTACGGCACCACCCGTTCCGCGGCGCTGTCGGACTATCTTCAGGACCATGGTGTCGCTCTGAACGGCGTCATCCTGCAGTCGTCAGTCCTCAATTATTTCGACTGGATGCCGGGCTCGGACAACAAATACATCTTCTATCTGCCCTCGTTCGCGGCAATCGCCTGGTATCACCACAAGCTGCCGAACAGACCCGCCCATCTGGCCGCCTTCGTACAGCAGGCGCGTGAATTCGCTTCCGGTCCGTACGCACAGGCGCTGTGGCAGGGCGACACCCTGCCGCAAAGCCGGCTCGATGCGATCGCGGAACGTATGCATCAGTTCACCGGCCTGCCGGTCCGATACCTCGAGCGCGCCAATCTCCGGGTGACCGCCGCGCACTTCCGCAAGGAACTGCTGCTGCCCGAGCGCGAGCACATGGGACGTTACGACGCGCGCTTTGTCGCCTCCGATGCCGATGCGGTCAGCTCCCGGAATTCATTTGATCCGTCCAGTCAGTTCACCGGAGCGCCGTTCGCGGCGGCCTTCCAGTGGTATCTGCACAATATCCTCAAATATTATTCCAACCGTCACTACAAGGAAGAAAGCAATCAGGCCTTCAACGCGTGGGATTGGAAGCACGACCATCGATCGCGGCCTTACGTCGCCGGCAATCTCGCGGCGGCCATGCGCAAGAACCCGTATCTACGCGTGTTGTCCGAGAACGGTTACTTCGATCTGGCCACGCCGTTCTTCGAGACGGAATACGACCTCGACCACGCCATGTTGACTCCTGGGCTGCGCAAGCACATTACGTTCGCCTACTTCAAGTCCGGACACATGATCTATCTGAATCCGCATGCATTGAAGGCGATGCACGCCGTCCTGAACACCTTCTACAGCGACACACTGGCGGCGGACGCCAGGGGCGCCGTGCACTAGGGCCGCGCGCGCGGCTGGCCGGGCATCGGAACACGCTATGCGGCCGGTCCGACCCGTCATGCCGCGCCATTGGGCTGTCAAGGGTACCGCCCTGCCGGTCCGGCCAAGTAGTCTTACGCCCTCGGTCGTCGCGTCCGCGCGGTGATGGTCACAGCCAGGCGGCTCCGGCGTATCCGCTATCGGCGGGGGAGCATGCCTGAGTTCTTTATAGATCAATGCATTACGGCATTCTGAAGCGACCGTCGGGCGGCCGAGCGTAGCCGTGGACGACGCCGCACGCGCTCGCACTCCCGTGGGCTTGCCGGCAGCACCTGGAGCACGGAGCCCACACCAGCCGCCAGCCATGGTGACGAGCGCCGCGGGAGTGTGGTACAAATGAATCGTCGGCGCGCTGCGCCGACCCTGTGTCAGCGGGGCAGAGTAACCTGGTTTCCGTGAGACTACAGCCATGTTCAACTCCATTGGTCGACGTCAGTCGGCAAATTGCGGTCCGCGTTGTCTGAATCTCGGCACACGTGGTCATCTCGCCAATGCATCCGCGCCAGCCCAACTTGGCGCGCCCGATGCTCCCGGCCGCTTCACGCTCTACAGTCGGCGCAAACAGCCGCCGCTGCAATTCGAGGGCGAGATGCTTGCCGAGGCCCATACCTCCGGAATCGCCGCCCACTATCGCGTGGCGATCTACAAGACACGCGACGGCAAATTCATCGGCGAGCGTTCGTTGAATTCGTTTCCGTACCTGACCGGTGGCGACCCCAGGACCGAGGGCGCGGCCGCTGTGTTCGACACGCTCGCCGCCGCGTGCGCGTGGTTCCCGCCGGGATCTCTTACCAACAGGCTGCTTCGCGAGGTCCGCAAGCGAGGCTTGCTGAGCCCAAAATAGATCTGCTCCGGCGTCCCACCCGCACGGCCGACACCGGCGGTGGATAGCGGTGACGCCAGCGGGCATACTCGATCGGGCGCTGCGGCTCGAGGCGACCGCTTCACGGCGTACCAGCCGGCCTCACGCGCAACGATGGACGCCGCTTCGCGCCGGCCGCATTCGTCACCACCAGCGGCACGCGCACCCAACTGCCAAGGCTCGTTAACACGGCCGCACGTGCAGCAACCGCGACGGTCACGATCACGATCACGGCGGCCCACGGACCGCCGCTGCTCGGACGCAAGGCCGGAAGCTTGTGAGACCCTGGGCACTCCATCGGCAGCCCGATTCGCCCGAACCGCTGCGACAATGACCGGACAGCAGGCGGGCGTACGGTGCCGCGTACGCCGGCGAAAGATTTCCCGCTTAAGGACCGGCTGGTTTCCTTCATCGAGAACCCGCGGATTGTCCACGGCCTAGGACCACCAAGTGTCGAGCCGCGATCCCGTCGATCTGCTGCTGTTGCACCCGCCGAGCGTGTACGACTTTCGGACCCGATCGATCCTCTACGGGCCGGTGAGCGATCTCATTCCCTCCTCGACCGTTTTCGAGATGTACCCGCTCGGCTTTCTCACGATCGCGAGCTATCTGCACGAACGCGGACTCAAGGTCCGCATCGTCAATCTGGCGCTACGCATGATGTCGAGCCGGCGCTTCGACGTACCACGCTTCCTCGCGCGCATCGAGTCGCGCGCCATCGGCATCGATCTACACTGGATGCCCCACTGCCACGGCGCGCTCGAGATCGCTCGGCTGGCGAAGGAAGCTCGGCCGCACGTGCCGGTGATCTTCGGCGGCCTGTCCTCGACCTATTACCACCGCGAACTCATCGAGTACCCTCAGGTCGACTTCGTGCTCCGCGGCGACAGCACCGAGCCGATGCTCCACCGGCTGCTCACTGTGCTGCGCGCGGACTCACCGGACCGGGACTGCCAACTCGCACGCGTGGCCAATCTTACCTGGAAGCGCGCCGGTAAGACGCAGGTCAATCCCCACACATTCGTGCCCGCATCGCTCGACTACGTCGATCTGCGGCCCGACCTGATGGTGGAGATGGTGCTGCGCCATCGCGACCTGCAGAGCGTATTGCCCTTCAATGGCTGGTGGCGCAATCCGATCACCACCGTATTTACCGTGAAGGGCTGCTCCTATCAGTGCGTCACCTGTGGCAGCTCTCGAACCACTTGTGAGCATCTGACCCAGCGGGCGCAACCGGCCTACCGCAGTCCCACCAGCGTGGTCGCGAACATGCAGGCGATCAGCCGCCTCATTCGCGGGCCGATAATGTTGATTGGCGATGTGCTGCAACCGGGCGAGGCCTATGCGCGCGAGCTCCTCGAGCGGTTGCAACAGGCACATCTGCCAAACGAGACCGTGCTGGAGTTCTTCACCGCCCCGCCCGCGTGGTTTCTGCCGGAGGTCGACCGCTGCGTGCCGCGCTGGAGCGTCGAGTTCAGCCCCGAGAGCCACGAGCAACTGGTACGCGATGCGCAGGACGGCGAAACGGGATACACCAACCAGGACATGGAGCGTTTTTTCGCTCAGGCGCTGAGTCTGCGCTGCAGTCGCGTCGACGTATTCTTCATGATCGGCTTGCCGGCGCAGACGCTGGCCTCGGTGCGCGGCTGCATCGACTACTGCGAGCGCCTCATGCAGATCGGCGATGCCCGTCTGTCCTGCTTCATCTCCCCCATGGGGCCGTTCAGCGACCCGGGAAGTCGTGCGTTCGAGGAGCCGGAGCGCTTCGGCTATCGTCTGTTCGCCCACACCCTGGAGGAGCATCGTCAACTCCTCACGCAGCCGACGTGGGAACGTATTCTCAATTACGAGACCCGCTGGATGTCCCGAGCCGAGCTCGTCGATGCGACGTACGACGCCGCCGAACGACTCAACGAGCTGAAGATGCGTTACGGCCGCATCTCCCGCCGCCGCGGACGCGCCGTGGCGCGCCGCATACTCGAAGCGCGCGCGCTCCGCGCCCGGCTCGACTCCGAACTCGCGCACGGCAGCAGCGACGGCGCAGCCGCCGCCGAACTGCGTGGCGATGTTGCCCGCTTCAGTATCTCGACGGTATGTGACAAGCGCGAGCTGTTCTGGCGGCGTCACCTGGTCAACTTCAGGGTCGGCGCGCTCGCGCGCATCGCCGCGCGATATTTCTTCGACCACGCCTGAACGAGCCGGCGACATCGTTGCGCGCATCTACCCATCTGGGTTTTCGAGCGAGCCGGTAGCCAAATATCGTTCGCATCAGGCAACAGAGCAGCAACGGAACGGCAGGCGCTGAGGAGTCTGCGCTCACAGGTCAGAGGAATGCTCACGCACGACCATGGCAGCCGCAGCCGCGATTGCCGTGTGGTCGCGATGCTGGCCGATCGCGGGCTGCGCGTCAGGGCGCATCACGGGGTCGGTACCGATTCATGATTTACGGCGTCGACACTCTGGCGCGAATCGCTGCCGCAACGCCCAACAGTGAGTTCCGCAAATGCGGGGCCGTGTCATTGACTCCGCTGCGGCGCCGATCCGACTCTGAGCGCCCGGAACCCCGCCGCGTGCCGTCCGACAGCACAGCTGGCGCGTCTAACGATAAGTGCGCGTTCCTCCGGGGGGCCCGATAAGCTGATACACTGCGGCATCGAGGTCTGAGGCAGCCAAGCGGATCTTCGGATGGCAATGGATCCCGCACAGAGCGGACGCGCCGCGGGCGAACGGACCGTGTTTTCGTCAGAGGCACTCCTGACGACTGTACGCTCGCTGTACGCACAGCTTCACCGCGGCGGCCCGCCGCTCGAGGGGATCGATCTCGGCAGCAGACTCGAGGCGGATCTGGGCTTCGACAGCCTCTCCCGGGCGGAGCTGCTGCTACGGATAGGACGGCGCTTTGAGGTAGAACTTCCCGACTCGGCCCTGGCATCAATCGAAACGCTGGACGATCTTGCCCGTGTCGTATCGACGGCGCTCGAGCATCGCGGCAGTGCGCAGCAGCGGCCCGCTCCCGCCGGCAACGATCGCCCGGAGCAACCGCGGCGCGCCGGCACGCCATTTCGGGCCGCGACCCTCGTCGACGTGCTGGACTGGCGCGCGCAAGCACAGCCCCACGCGATCCACGTCACGGTGCTCGGCGAGGACGGCGCAACAACTTCACTGACTTATGCGCAACTGCGCGACGGCGCCCGCCGGCTGGCGAGCGGCCTGCAGCGGGTGGGCGTCAGGACCGGCGCCCGAGTGGCGCTGATGTTGCCGACGAGCATCGATTACTTCCACGCCTTCCTCGGAACACTGCTCGCCGGGGCCATTCCGGTGCCAATCTACCCGCCGCTGCGCGCTGCGCAGATCGAAGAGCATGTTCGGCGGCACACCAGCATCCTGCAGAATGCCGGCGCGCAGGTGCTTATCACCTTCAGGGAAGCGCGCGGCGCGGCGCGCCTGCTCGCGCCACGGGCCGTCAGCCTGGAGCGCGTGCTTTCGGTCGAGGAGCTCACCGCGCACGATGCGCTCGAGACGGGCGTAGCGCGCGTCACCGCCGACTCGATCGCCATGCTGCAGTACACCTCGGGCAGCACCGGAGATCCGAAAGGCGTCATCCTGACCCATGCTGATCTGCTGGCCAACATCCGGGCAATCGGCTCGGTCATAGCCGTGAATGAATCCGACGTCTTCGTGAGCTGGCTACCGCTGTACCACGACATGGGCCTGATCGGCGCCTGGCTCGGATCGCTCTATTTTGGTTGTCTGTTCGTCGCGATGCCGCCGCAACGGTTCCTGAACCGTCCGGCGCGCTGGCTGCAGGCGATCCAGGAGCATCACGCAACGCTGTCTGCCGCGCCCAACTTCGCCTATGAATTCGCGGCACAACGCATCACGGATGCCGAACTCGAGGGGCTCGATCTGTCCTCCTGGCGCATCGCCTTCAACGGCGCCGAGCCAGTCTCGCCCGATACCGTCGAGCGTTTTGCGCAGCGCTTCGCCCCGTTTGGATTCAAACGGACCGCGATGACACCGGTGTATGGCATGGCCGAGGCGGCGGTTGGGCTGACGTTCCCGCCGCTTGATCGCGGCCCTCTGATCGACCGTGTCGAGCGCAATGCATTGACCCGCCGGGGGCAGGCGCAGCCCGCCTCGACCCGCGCCACCGATGCGCTGCGCCTGGTGTCCTGCGGGCGGCCGCTGCCGGGCTACCGAATTCGCATCATAGGATCCGACGATATCGAAGTGCCCGAGCGCGTAGAAGGCAGCGTGCAGTTCACCGGACCGTCCGCAACGCGCGGCTACTACGACAATCCCGAGGCCACCCAGCGCATACGCCGAGACGGCTGGTTGAACACGGGGGATCTCGGCTATGTCGCCGACGGTGAGGTCTATATCACCGGGCGCAACAAGGATCTGATCATCCGCCGCGGGCATCACATCTATCCGCAAGAGATCGAGCGAGCCGTCAGCACGCTCGAGGGCGTGCGTAAGGGCTGCGTCGTGGCATTCGGCGCAGCCGCTGCGGGGGAAGGCACCGAACGGCTGGTCGTGCTCGCGGAGAGCCCCTATAAAGACGCGACGCAGCGCGAGGCATTGCGGGCGCGCATAAATCAGCGCGTCCTCGAGGCGATCGGTGAGCCTCCCGATGAAATCGTGCTCGCGGTCCCGCATACGGTGCTGAAGACCTCGAGCGGCAAGCTGCGGCATGCGGCGACCCGATCGGCGTACTTGAGCGGACGACTGCGTCACGCGCCGGCCCACCCGGCCGTGCAACTGCTGAGGCTCGCGGGCGCCACGGCCTGGCCGGGTGCGCGCCGCATGGGGCGCGCCGGCCGGGCGATGGCTTACGGGCTGTACGTCTGGCTCGTTGCAATTCTGTTCGCGATTCCCCTCACGCTGCTCGTGCTCGCTCTTCCGGGACGGCGCGCGCGGTGGCTCGTGGCTCATTGGCTCACGCGCTGGGCGCTGCGCGCGGCGCGTATTCCCGTCACTGTCATGCGGGCGTCGGAACGTCACATCGAGCGGCCTTACGTCGTCGTGGCCAACCATTGCAGTTACATCGACAGTTTGGTCCTCGTTGCGCTGCTGCCGCAACCGCATCGTTTCGTCGCCAAACGCGAACTGCAACGGGTGCCCGTGCTCGCCACTGTGCTCAACCGATTGGGCGCGCTGTTCATCGAGCGCAACGCTGCGCTCGAGAACGTCAACGAGATGGAGCGTCTCAAGGACCCTCTAGCCCGAGGCGACCCTCTCGTGGTGTTTCCGGAGGGCACATTCACGAGTGTGACGGGATTGCGGCCTTTCCGGCTCGGCGCCTTCGAGCTGGCGGCACGCGCCAACCTGCCGGTGCTGCCCATTGCCCTGCGCGGCACGCGCACAGTACTGCGCGACGGTCACTGGTTGCCGCGGCGGGCGGCGGTCACCGTGTCCATCGGCACGGCGCTCGAGCCTGTGCCTGCAGAAAACGCTTTTGCGGCCGCCGTTCAGCTGCGCGATGCGGCCCGTGAGTACATTCGGAAACATAGCGGCGAGCCTGATCTGCTCTGAGCGCGAGATCGCCCTGCAGCGATCACGGATCGTCTGTCCCGTTGCGGGACAGACACCTCCCGCCATCGACGCGGTCGATACTCCCGCCCGGCACAGCACCGCCCGGCTGACGTTCCTGCCTCACCTGCTGCCGACGCACCAATGCCAGCGACGACTGTCGCGTCACCACATGCAAGGCGTTGTCGCGCTCGGCAGGCGCTGACACAGTTGCCGCCCCCTCTCCTGCTCGACCCAGCGCCAGCTCGTTGCCAGGAGCCTCCCCTCAACGGCAGACCAAATGCCCCGACGCGGCGACCACAGTCCGCTCTCGATGAGCACACTGGGGCGCCGGACGCCTTCGGGAGCAGTGGATCGGCACTGAGACCGGGGCCGCTGACACGAACCGCCTCAGGCGGCACGCCCCCCCTTGCGCCGCGCACCAACCGAGCATATATCCCACGTTGGGATCGGGCAGCTCATCCGCGCCATCCTTGCGGCGCAAGCTCTTCATACAGGCTCTTCATACTAGCCCAGGCTTCGATCGGCGTCCCGTCAACCTAGAAACGCTCACTCGACAACAACGTTTTGCCCATGGCTGACGCAACGCCGCCGTCATGAATTCAGCCGCAATATCACCCGCCCGCAACCGGTCCCGTGGCTTGTACAATACCGTCGGCATCCAGACACCATCATCCACCGACAGACCCTCAAAACAGCGGAACGACCGGCTGCAGCCGACCTGCTTCAGCAATTGCCGCTCCTAACGGATCGCATAAAACGCCCGCAACAACAGCGCACAGAGCAACCGATCAGGCGAAATCGAGGCGCGGCCCTCCTTGGCACACAGCGTCAAAAAAGACCCTTCAGCGACGCCGGACCCTCATCCGTCACTTCGCGGATCACGCGCAGCGGGCGCCCCGTGCGCATGCCGTCTCTGACCGCACGTAGCTGAAAAACGCATTACGCCACCGATCAACGTCACGCATCACCCATCGCCACAAGACCTTTACAGACATCATGGAATCAGATGCGAGGGTTTCGACGCCCGGATTCCTCAGCAGCCTGCAGATCACGGTTTGGCACAATCCGGTCATTTCATGGTGCAAAGCGGTACGACAGAGACACGAATCCAAGCGGCTGAGTCTTATGGAATACAAGCGGGCTGTTTGCCACATCACCAAGCACGGTGGTAACGCCACCTAAAACATTGAGGTTGACGCGATCAGTCAGACTGTAACTGGCAGTGACGAAGAATGACGCATCTTTGAAACCGCTTCCGGGCCGGAACTGAGGCAGGCCGGAGGCCAAGGATTGCTCGGTGTCCACGCCATAAAAGCGGTTATTATATTTTGCATTTGCCCAAGTCGTTGCAATACTTGGAATAAGCACAAGACGCTGGGTAACAACAACAGGATAGATGAGACTGGCATTCGCGGCGAGTCCCTTCGTGCCTCCGGAAAACCCTTGCGTTGCACCGAGGGTCGCGATTAGTCCATCTTCTTTCAGTGCGACAAAGACCCGGCCACCGGCAGCGTCCGACAGGCTGCCGATGCCTCGGGGCGCATCTTGCCGACGGTAGCCTGGCATGATTGTAATGCCCGCGCCCACAGTTACGTGCTCAGTGCCTACCACGTCGACTCCAATGCCGTTATATAAATTGGCATAGAGGCGCCCCCATTTAACATCGATCGCCGGTATGGGAATCGCACGGTACTTGTCGGCTCCCGCGTAAGCGGGGATATATCCGCCTCCAATGCCGATACTGACATGATCCTCGCTCTGCTCCACAGCCTGCACTTGCACCTGTGGCTGCGCCTGTTCAACTGTCACGGTCTGAGCCCGAACAGCCGTACCGTATAATGCCAAAGGTAGAACTCCAATGGCCGCCAAGACCCGCGTATGGAACGTAGACTTGAAACAAGACTTGATGAACTTCGGCATTAAAGTTTCCATGATTGTAGTTCGGTCAACGGTGATGTGGGTAACGCGGTTTGTCTGCGGATAGATCAGCTCGGAACGAGCCGCATGCGCTCCTCCGTTCGGCGCATCCCAAGAAAATATCCGGCAGCTATCGTTACAAGAGGGCCCACTACTCACGGCTTGAGCCTCGGGGATCGGCGGTTGGTGAGTTAACAATGTAGAGAACAAGTACTACGCTGCGGCCCGATCCTTCCAAGGGCGCGGCTCGAGCGGCGCTGAGGGTGCATTTTGGATCCAAGGCGACTTCCGGGTTGTGCCAGCCGATCATCGCGCTGATGCCGCTGCACGACGCGTATGTCGAGAGCCACCTCGGCGGCGGGGCGCTCATGGGGTGCAAGCGTCCGGTACTGCGCAACATCTAGATCGATCTCAACGAGCGTGCGCTGAGGAGATTCCAGTACGCGTATCCGGTGGAACTGGCGCAGGTGTGCGCATGTCGGTTCCTGGCCGACTTCGACTATCGGGGACGAGAATTCGTCTGTTGCGATCCGCCGTACACGCACTCGACGCGCACCTCGAATTGGCGCTACCGGTTCGAGTGCGAGGAGCGCGATCACGTGCAGCTCCTTATCGACATCGTCTTCGAGAAGGTCTTCAGCCACGTCGACGCCGAGAGCGACTCCCGCCCGCACTTCGGCACCGAGTCCGCTGCACCGTTCCCCGAGAGCCTCTCCGGTCCCGTGCAGTACGGCTCGGGCATCAAGGCATACGCGCTGTATCTGCTGATGGCGCAGATGATCTCCCTGAGGCGCGTGCAGCAGACGATCCGGACCCTGATCGGCCAGATCATCTCCGCGACCACGATCCTGGAATACGGGCTGCAGCTGCATCTCGCGCTCGAACGCTGGGAGCACATGGCCATCGATCGGGTCCTCATCCAGCCAGCGACGCACGTGGATGAAACCTCCATCCGCGTCGACAAGCACAACCACTGGATCCACCTCTGCTCGGCAGGGGACATCACCCTGAAGTTTGTGCACGAGAAGCGGGACCTCGAGGCGACGGCCGCCATCGGCATCATCCCCGGCCACGGAGGAGTGATCGTGCATGATTGCTGGGCGTCCTATCTCTCCTATGAGCACTGCCGCCATGGGCTCTGTTGCGCGCATCTGTTGCGCGAGCTGACCTTGAGCGTCGAGGCGAACGGCTATACCGGCAACATGAAGCGGCTCCTGCAGCGGACCTGCTCCCGGGTCTGCAGACGAAAGCGCAAACGCCTCTCCCCGCGGGAGCACGAGGCTTGGCAGAAGCACTACCGCAACGTCCTCACCCGTGTCGAACGGGAGCTGCCGCCGATCCCGGCAAAGCAGAATGGCAAACGAGGCGGGGACGAAAAATCCGATGTCCATAATCTCGGGGAATGTCTCAAAAAACACGAATCCGCCGTGTTGCTGTTCGTCCAGGACCAGAACGTTCGCTTCACGAATAACCGTTCCGAACGAGACCGGCGCATGAGCAAGGTTAAAACAGAAAATTCCCGGCTGCTTTCGCGAAGCCGAGTCCGCCCAGACCAACTGTCGCATCTCCAGCTATCTGCAGTCCACGGCCAGTCAAGGCTACAGCCGTTTCGCCGCTATCCAAATGGCGCTATCCGGGCAGCTCGGCGCCGAAAAAGGCGCGAGTAGTTACGGCAAATCAAACCATCTGAAGACCGGCGCCCGCCCTTCGCTCGGGCCGCGCCGAGATCGCCGGCGGCGTCAAACCACCGCCGGCGAGTCCCGAGGCACCGAGTCAGTCCGTTCGGGGCCCGGTTGCGCGGCGCAGCGGATTTGCGGTCGAGGAGACCGACGCTGGTGTTGGTCCCGGCTTCAGGCCCGCTGCGCGGCGCCGTGTATCGTCTGCTGAATCCACGCCGCGCCGGTCTTCGGCTCGCCCATCGCGGCATTCATCACGTCCTCCCAGGCTTCCCAGGTCGCGAGGCGCTCGGCATAGGCGGCCCGGGCCCTAGGCAGAATGGTATTACCAAGTCCGAGCCGCAGCGGTGGATCATCCGTGTCCACCAGCTTCAGGATCGCGTCCGTTGTCGCCTGCGGATCGCCACGCTCGAAGACGGCAAGCTGGGTCAGAAACTCCGTACGCATCTCGGCGTACGGCTCCAGAGCATCGGCCACCTGCCCCGTCTTGCCGAACTCGGTTGCGTAGGCTCCTGGCTCCACCAGTGTCACCTTGATGCCGAATGCTTTTACCTCCTGAGCCAGCGATTCATGCAGCGCTTCCACAGCCCATTTCGTCGCGCAGTAGAACCCAACGAGCGGCAATGTCACAATGCCCAACCCGCTGGAGACCCCAAGAATGTGCCCGTGGCCCTGCTTGCGCAGCAAAGGCAGAGCGGCGCGGACAACCCGGACCATGCCCAAGTAGTTGGCGTCGAACAGGCCGAGGATCTGCTCGTCAGTCGCCTCTTCCGTGGCGGCGAACAGGTTGGTGCCGGCATTGTTGACGAGAACGTCCAGCCGTCCGAAGTGTGCATGTGCCGCTTGAATCACCTGCTGCACCTGCTCGGCATTGGTTACATCAAGCGCCAGCGGCAGGGCCGCATCACGGAAGCGATCTCTGAAATCGACCACGTCCGCAAGGTTGCGCGCAGTGACGGCCACCTGGTCGCCACGCTGCAAGGCCGCTTCGGCCCAGATGCGGCCGAAGCCGCGGGAAGCGCCGGTAATCAGCCATGTCTTCTTCATAACAACTCCTCTCAAATGTCGAACAGCTGCGATGGATGGGTCAGTTTTGCGCGTAGCGCATGTTTTCCAGATCGGTGAGCAACGAAGGTCCGGTCGGGTTCCATCCGAGCTGTGCCCGGGTCTGCGTGCTGGAAGCGCAGGCATCCCGACTTGCGAAGAAGCCGAAGAAGCCGAAGTGCTCCTGCGCTCGTTCCGGCGCTATGGAAATGACCGGCACCTTCAGGCCATTGCCGAGCGCCGTGGCGATGTCCTTCAGTGGCACGCCTTGTTCGGCAACGGCGTGATATCTGGTCCCCGCCGCGCCCCGCTCCAACGCCAGCCGGTACAGACGGGCGACATCGGAAATATGCGCAGCGGGCCAGCGGTTGTGGCCGTCGCCCACGTAGGCTGATGCATGCTTGTCCCGCGCGAGCTGAACCAGATAGGTGACCAAACCCTGCTTCACCGTGTCATGCACCTGCGGCAGCCCAATCACCGAGGCATGAACGCCGCGCTCAGCGAGCGCCATCGCCGTCGCCTCCGATACGCGAGGGAAAGCAGCGGACGGAGGAAACGGCGGATCGTCCTCGGTGGCCGCCCGGCCCTCGGCCACACCCAACCCGGAGCTGACGAGGAACGGACGGCGGGAACCTTCCAGCACCGCTCCGATGGTTTCGATCGCGCGCTTGTCCCACTCGCTACTTTCCGCGAACCTCGACCAGTCGTGCCGGAAGGCGGTGTGAATAACGGCATCGGACGCCGCAGCGCCGCTACGCAGCGCCTCCAGGTCTTGCAGATCGCCTCGATGTGGCTGAGCACCCAGCGCTTGCAGTGCCTGCGCGCCTGCATCCGAGCGCGCCAATCCGATGACCTGATGGCCGGCGCCGAGCAGCTCTCTCACCACCGCGGAGCCGATGAACCCGGTCGCGCCGGTCACAAAAATACGCATGGTTATCTCCTTGATTTCCGGATGAAATACGTTGACGAACCGTGCCCGGCTCGACTAAAGTGGAGAGCGTCTCCGAAATAAGAGATTACCGGAGACACTCTCCGTTTGCAAGACCCTTTGGCTATGATCAGGAAACTTTCACAAGCCGCGCCGCGCCGGCCGCGCAGAGACGCGCAGCTGAACCATGAGCGCATTCTCGAGGTCGCGAAGAGCGCGTTTACCCACCACGGCGCCGAGGCCAGCCTGGACGACATTGCGAAGCGCGCCGGGGTCGGACCGGGAACCCTGTATCGTCATTTCCCCACGCGCGACGCGCTGATCGAGGCGGTTTATCGCAGCGAGGTGGAAAAGCTGGCCGCTGCCGCTCGCGAGTTCGCCGCGGCCACACCGCCGATCAAGGCGCTGCGCGCGTGGATGCTGCTGCTCGTCGATTACATTGCGGCAAAGCACATCATCGCACCCGCCCTCAACAGCGTCGCAGGTGGCCCCTCGAGGCTCTATGAAAGCTCCCGCAGCTTGATTCAGGGCGCAATGGACTCACTGGTCCAGCACGCCAAAGACAGCGGCGATATACGCCCGGATACGGACGCCGCGGATCTGCTGCGCGCCCTGATCGGCGTCTCGCTCGTGTGCCCGACTCCCGACTGGCAGCAAAGCGCCAAGCGACTGGTAGAGATCCTCGTTGCAGGCTCGCGTGCGGATAAAAACGCCTGATGTTTCGATCCGCGTCCTGACTGACAGCGCCCGTAACAGCCTGTACCTCCCGCCGCGCCGCGACCGCGGGCCGTTTCTCCCGGCAGCTCGACCCACCGATCGAGGCGTCCCCTCAGTAAAGACAGCACTCGCTTACGAGGGAAGTTATTACTATTGTAGTCACATGCACCTGGAGGCAGCTGTGCCCCCAGGGGAAAACGGTGGTGCCCTGGTGACGAAAAAGTCGGGACGTCGGCGAAGCAATAGGTGAAGTATGGTCGCGCTTAAGGTTCGCAAGGTGGGAAACTCGCTCGGGATCGTGCTCCCGAAGGACGTGGTGCGTCACCTCCGCACTGGCGAGGGAGAGGCGCTCTTCCTCCTCGAGGGACCGAACAACACCTACCGACTCACGCCCTTCGATCCGGTCTTCGAGAAGAAGATGGCGAAGGCCGAGGAGATCATGGCGCGCTTCAGAAACACGCTGCATGCGCTAGCCAAATGAGCGAGCCGATCTGGGTCGAGGATGACCTGGTGTTCGCGATCCATGATCGGCAGCTTGCCGAGCACGGCGGCGCCGATGGCCTGCGTGACGAGGCGCTGCTCCGTTCTGCACTCGGAAGGCCGCTCAACCACCTCGACTACGGCAGCCCTGACATCATCGAGCTCGCCGCGGTATACACGGCCGGCATCCTGCAGAATCACCCCTTCGCCGACGGGAACAAGCGCACCGGCTTTATCGTCGGTGTGCTATTTCCAGAGCTCAACGGCTATCGCATTACGGCCAGTGAGGAAGCGGCGACGCAAGCAGTCATGGAGCTCGCCGCCGGCACGATCGATGAGGATGGCTTCTGCCAATTCCTCCGCGCCAACGCGCAGCAAACGTAGAGCTCGCCTGCCCCCCCCCCGTTCAATGCGTATTCCGGCGTAATACACTCATCTGGCTCATGCCCTATTGCCAGATCGAGATTGCCCATCCAGACCGGAACACTGTGCGCAGCAGCTATCCGAGCTGCACGAGCGTCTCGTACAGCGGATCGCCGCGACCGTCACGCCCGCACAGCCGGAAAGCGATTCCAGCGCCGTGCCCACCGACCCAGGCTCCCGGCGGCCAGGAGCGCTTGCCGCCGTTGCCACTCGAGCACAACTCTCAGCCGCGAGCTGGCGAGGACCGTGCTCGGCGCGATCCGAAATCACTGGCTCAACAAAGCCTGCAGGACAGGCTACTCATCGGCGTTCATCTGCATCTCTCAGCGAGCGACAGTACGGGCCAGATCTTCCTCGGCATTCTCACCACCGAACTGCGCGTTGTAGAGCTCGTAGTACGCCCCTTCGCGCGCGAGCAGTGTCTCGTGCGTCCCTTGCTCGACGATGCGGCCCGAGCACATCACGAGGATGAGATCGGCATCGCGGATCGTCGACAGGCGATGGGCGATGACGAAGCTGGTGCGATTTCTGCGCAAGACCGCCATGGCGTGCTGCACGAGTGTCTCGGTTCGCGTATCGACGTCGCTGGTCGCCTCGTCCAGGATCAGGAGGGCCGGCCGGATGAGGAAAGCCCGAGCGATCGTGATGAGCTGCTTTTGTCCGGCGCTGAGGTTGCCGGACTCTTCGTCGATCAGGGTATCGTAGCCTTGCGGCAGACTACGGACGAACCGATCGACGAAGGTCGCCCGCGCCGCCTCGAGGAACTCCTCTTCCGTCGCGTCCGGCCGCCCGAAGCGGATGTTGTCGCGAATAGTGCCGTGGAAGAGCCATGCGTCCTGCAACACCATGCCGATCCTCGAGCGCAGCTCGTCGCGGCGCATGGATGCGATGTCGACGCCGTCGAGGGTGATGCGACCACTGTCGAGCTCGTAGAAGCGCATGATGAGGTTGACGAGGGTCGTCTTCCCCGCGCCGGTTGGCCCGACAATCGCAATGGTATGACCGGGCTGCGCGGTCAGCGAGAGATTCTCGATCAGCGGCTTGTCACGGTCGTAGCGGAATGAGACAAGCTCGAACTCGACCCGCCCCTGAAGCACCGCCGGTCTGGCAGGCACCGCTGGCTCGCTGCGCAGCTCCTGCTCGTCGAGCACTTCGAACACGCGTTCTGCCGAGGCTACGCCCGACTGCATGGTCCCGGCCAGGGAGGCGACTTGGGTGAGCGGACGATTGAACGAGCGCGAATACTGGATGAACGCCTGGACGGCGCCGAGGGTCATGCCGCCGGTTGCGACGCGCAAGCCGCCAATGATGGCAATCAGCACGTAATTGAGGCTGCCGATGAACATCATCGCCGGCATGATCAGCCCGGAGATGAACTGCGCGGCGAATGCGGCCTCGTAGAGCTGTCCGTTTTTGGCGTCGAAGCGCTGTGCGGCCTCGTTCTGGCGGCCGAATACTTTGACGAGCGCCTGTCCGGTGAACGCCTCCTCGATCTGGGCGTTGAGCTCTCCCGTGCGGGTCCATTGCGCGACGAAGTGGCGCTGCGAGCGCCTGCCGATGACCCGGGTAAGCACCAGAGCCAGGGGTATCGTCACCAGCGCGACCAGCGCCAGCAGCGGCGAGAGGACGATCATCATCGAGACCACGCCGATCACCGTCAGGAGTGCGGTCATGATCTGGCTGAGCGACTGTTGCAGGCTCTGCGAGATGTTGCCGATGTCGTTGGTTACCCGGCTCAGCAGCTCCCCGCGCGACTGCCCATCGAAGTAACGCAGCGGCAACCTGTGGACTTTCTCCTCCACGTCGGAGCGCAGACGAAGAACGACGGACTGGACCGCGTCGTTGAGAAGGTAACCCTGGGCCCAGAGGAACGCCGCGGAGCCGAGGTAAACCGCCAGAACCGCCAGCAGCGTGGTCCCCAGCGCGGCAAAGTCGATACCCTTGCCGGGCACCAGATGCATGCGGGCAAACATCTCCGCGAGGTGCACGTGTCCGGCCGAGCGCTCCGAGGCGACGACCTGCTGCCGGGTCATGCCGGCCGTGAGGTGCTCGCCGACCGCACCGGCGAATATGATGTTGGTCGCATGTCCGATGAGCAGCGGCCCGAGCACGGACAAGCCCACGCTCGCCGTGGCGAACAACACGGTGAAGATCAGGCGCAGGCGCTGCGGTCGAAGACGCCCCAGCAGACGGCGCGTGGACGGCCAGAACCGCGTCGCCTTCTCCGTGGGTGCGCCCAGGCTCATCCAGGGCGGGCCGCTGCCCGCCGGCCGAGCAGCAGGCAGCCTCCGTGGAGCGTTGCTCACGCGGCTTGCTCCGCCGTCAGCTGCGACTCGACGATCTGCGCGTAGGTCGGGCAGGTGCCGAGCAGCTCGTGATGCCGTCCGAGACCGACCAGGGCGCCGCCCTCCAGCACCGCGATCTGCTCCGCGTTCCTGATGCTCGAGACGCGCTGCGTGACGATGATCACAGCCGAGTCGCGCGTCACCGGCTGCAGGGCGGCCCGCAGCCTCGCTTCGGTCCCCAAGTCGAGAGCAGAGAACGAGTCGTCGAACAAATAGATCTCCGGCCTGCGCAGCAGCGCGCGCGCGATGGCGAGGCGCTGCCGCTGGCCGCCGGAGAGGTTGGTACCGCCCTGCGCGATGCGAGCTTCGAGGCCGCCCGCCAGTGCCTCGACAAAGTCCCGCGCCTGCGCCACTTCGAGCGCCTGCCACAGGCTCTCGTCGGTGGAGTCCGGATCTCCGAAGCGCAGGTTACTCGCCACGGAGCCCGAGAAAAGGTACGGCCGCTGCGGCACGAGTCCGATTCGAGTCCACAGCAACTCCGGATCGAGCCGCCGCACATCGACGCCGTCCACCAGAACCGTGCCATCGGTGGCGTCGAGCAGCCGCGGGATCAGCGACAGCAGCGTCGTCTTGCCCGCCCCCGTGCTGCCGATCACCGCCAGTGTCTCGCCCGCTCCGACCCGAAGCGAGATGTCGCGCAGCACCGGATCAGCGGCGCCTGGGTATCTGAACGTCACACGGCGCAGCTCCGCCTGAGCGTGCGCCGCGACTGTCCTCACCGGCTCTCGAGGTGGCGTCACAGACGAGTCCGTCGCGAGCACCTCGCCAATGCGGTCCGCGGACACCGCGGCGCGCGGCACCATCATCAGCATGAAGGTCGCCATCATCACGGCGAGGAGGATCTGCGCGAGATAGACAAGAAACGCCGTCAGATCACCGATCTGCGTCTGTCCGACGCTGATGCGCTCGGCACCGACCCACAGCACCGCCGCGCTCGAGGCGCTGAGTATGAGGACGATGGCCGGAAGCAGCAGCGCCATCAGCCGCCCGGCCCGCAGCGCCGTGCCCGTCAGGTCGGCATTCGCGGTTGCGAACCGCCGCGTCTCATCCGGCTCGCGAACGAAGGCGCGCACGACGCGGATGCCCCCGATCTGCTCGCGCAGGATGCGGTTGACCCGATCGGTGAACGTCTGCATCAGGCGAAACTGCGGCACCATCCGCCACGCCACACTGCCGACGACGACCGCCAGAACCGGAACGCAGATCCCCACCAGCCAGGAGAGGCCCGGGTCTTCGCGCACCGCCATGATGATGGCGCCGATCCCCATGATCGGCGCGCCGATCATCACGGTGCCGCTGACCGCGACGAGCATCTGCACCTGCTGCACGTCGTTGGTATTTCTCGTGATCAGCGACGGCGCGCCGAACGAGGCGACCTCCCGCCCCGAGAACCCCATCACGTGCCTGAAGAAGTCTGCCCGCAGATCGCGCCCGAAGCTCATCGCGGTGCGGGCACCAAAATACGCCGCCGCCCCCGAGCAGGCGATCTGGCCGAGAGTCATCAGCAGCATCCAGCCGCCGGTCCGCAGGATATACGCCGTATCCCCTCGCACCACGCCGTAGTCGATGACGTTGGCGTTGAGAGCCGGCAAATACAACGAGGCGATCGTGCCCAGAAGCTGCAACACGATGAGCGCCAGGAGCCAGCGCGAATAGGGCCGCAGATAGGTCCGCAGCAGGCGAATCAGCATCGCTCACTCCTCGTGTAAAGCTCGTCCATCCGTTCGCTCATTGTCCGTGAGGCAGAGATTTCTGGTACGCGCCAGGCGGTGCTGCGCGAGCGCACACCATGCGCGCGCCGCCTTGCCCACTACGCAGGTGCGCACTGCTTCCGCTAGTGCATCGTCGACGGCCACGAGTTCTCGCTGTCCCGACGCGGACCCATCCCGTGGGACACGTCGTATTGCTTCACGTAATTCTGTTGCCGATTGCCTCATCAACCAGGTTACCGAATTCCTCCTCTCGATCGCCTTCCGGTCGCCTTGCGGGCCGGTGTTCGCAACTCAATGATACATGCCGCTGCCGGACCAATCACATCGAGTGCCGATCGCGCACCTTCTGGGCCTCCCGGCAAGGCACCACCGTGGCCTGCCGGAAAAGCCAAACGGCAACCGATCAACTCTGCCGGGAAGCCGCGCTGCTGCCCGTAGAATTACCGAGAAATCCGACCGGAACCTCCGGCGCCAAAATCAGGGGAACCCCCGCCGCGCGCGCCGCCCAGATGCGCGATCACGCCTTTCCAGGTCGTACGTCCTCAGCAGAAGCGCCATTCGAACTGCCCGTCGGTCCTCAGTACCTTACCTGCCGAGCCAGGCGGAAAGTGCGTCGTAAAGACCAGGGCGTCGCGGTCAGCCGCGATTTCGAGGGCACGGCGCCGCGACTGACGCGCCCGGTCTTCAAAGGCATCGAAGACGGAATTGAGGTCTGGACGGCGCACCTGCAGCGGATGATGGAGCACGTCTCCGGGAAACAATGCGGTATCAGTGCCGCGCGTAAAGAGGATCGAGCTGTGATCGATCGTGTGTCCGGGGGTAGGAAGAAAGTGGAACCCGTCGATGACCTGCGAGCCGTCGATCTCGATCATTCGCGCCTGGCCGGCCTCCACGATCGGCTTGACGCTGTCCTGCTGCACGATGAAGCTCGTCTTGTTCCGCTCGTTGTTGTTGGCGGGGTCCGTGAAGTACTCGTACTCCGTCTTCGAGAAGATGTACTGCGCGTTTGGAAAGGTGGGCGCCCATCGGCCATTCTCTAGATGCGTATTCCAACCGACGTGGTCCACGTGAAGGTGTGTCATGAGCACGAAATCGACCTGATCCGGCCGGATACCTTGGATGGCGAGTTGCTCGAGGAAGGGCGTACGCAGGCCACTGAAATAGGGCGTGAAAGGACGTGGCTTGTCATTGCCCACCCCGGTATCCACCAGGATGACACGATTGCGATCACGTACCAGCCATGTGTGAACACTGAGAAGTAGACGGCCGGCGAGCAGCGAATCCGCGTGTCCGGTCGCAGATTGAGCTGGCGCGCCGAGATCGTCCAGCCATCCCGGGAATATGGCGCCGGGATGGAAGTCGCGAAGCACAAGCTCCTCGATCCTCGTGATGGTCGCGTCACCCAATTCGTAGATCTTCGGCGTTGCATTCATCTTCGGCGTCCTCCGTGCGCGCAGGATAGTCTCAAAAACGAACAGATAAAGAGCATAATCCAGAATATTATGGTTAGCCTTAGTAAACAATGACTCCGGCGGAATTCGCGCAATTCCAGGCGTTCTTGGCGGTCGCTGAGCGGCAGAGCTTCGCGCGCGCGGCGGCACATTTGGGCGTGACCCGCTCGTCGGTCAGCCAGTCGGTAAAGCAGCTCGAGCTGCGCCTGGACACGCGGTTGCTCAATCGCACCACCCGCAGCGTGGCACCTACGGCCGCCGGTGAGCGACTGATGCATGAGCTGCAGCCGGCCTTGCGAACGTTGCGGCAGGCCGCCGCCTCTGTACTCGAGTCACAAGAACGGGCAGCCGGCTCTGTGCGTCTCACGGTATCCCGGGTAGCGGCTGAGCTGTTCCTCGGGCCGAGACTTGCGGCGTTCAACCGTGAGTATCCGCACGTCACTCTGGAGGTCTCCGTCGATGATCGGATGATCGACATCATCAAGCACCGCTTCGACGCCGGCATCCGCCGAGGAGAACTGATCGAGCGAGACATGATTGCGCGACGGCTGACATCCGATGCGCGCTATCTCGCCGTTGCCTCGCCTGAATACATCGCCACAAATGGGATGCCGGCGAAACCGCAGGACCTACGCCGCCATGTCTGCATTCAGATCCGTCGCCGGGTCAACCAAACGCTGCCCACTTGGCAGTTTCGCGATCGTGGCGTCGACCTCGAGGTTAGGGTTGGCGGCAGATTGGTGGTGGATGATGCTCGTCTGGCACTGCGAGCGGCGCTCGATGGAGCCGGAATCGCGCGACTGGCCGAGGACTACGTCCGCGATGAGCTTGCCAGCGGACGACTGCAAGCGCTGCTCGCGCGGCATTCGCCGCTGCGCCCCGGGCTGTTTCTCTACTATCCCAGCCGTAAGGCGGGTACCGCGCTGCAAGCCTTGAGTGACTTTCTCACGCGTCCAAAACGTTGAGAGCCATTGCTTTGTGACTTTCAGCCCGCATGCTGCTGCTCCGTTGCAAGTATCGCGCCCTCGCATTGCGTCAGGCAATTCCGCCGATCTCGAGCCTGAAGAGACCGTGCTCACCCGCGCTGTCTCAGCAACCGTGGGAGGTGCGCTCGCCACAACCCACATTCATGCAGCGACGGGCCTCGATGCGCCTACCCTGCGCTCTACTATCCCGTCCAACGCGAGCTCACCGGCCCGATGCGCCGGTAAGCCGCCATGGCACGCGATGTTGAACGCATGCAAGCCTGGGCGGGTCAACCGGCATGGATGGCGCGCGGAGCCGGAGGGATCATTTGTCAGGCGGCGTTGCGCTGGCGCGGAGCAATTGCTTCAGGGCCTGCCTTGACGATGCCGGACCCCGAGGTCAAAGGTCCGACGGGCAAGATGACTTGCGGGAGGCAAAATGCCGAAAGACGCAGCTCTCTATTCCGACCCCATCTCTCCTTACATCTACCTGCTGTTGCCAGATCTTGATCGCCTGCCCTCCTGGCTCGCCATACGTCCCGTACCGATTCTGCTCGCCGCTCTGCTCAATCATTCCGGCATCATATGAATTCCGACTTCTTCAATACCTCGCCGCCGCGCGGCTCGAGTCCGACCGGTGCGAGGTCGTTACCACGGGACCGTCCGGCCCAGATAATCGAGGTATCGCAGCCCGGGGATGCCATGTGCAGCGAGCAGGGTGGTCACGAGGCTTGGGACGCTCTCCTCGATGGTCAGACGCGCATCCGGCCCACCCAGATCGGTCCGAACCCACCCCGGTGCCATGAGGACCATCGGATGCCGATCCACGGCGCGGCGAGCCGCGAAGCTACGCATGAACATGTTGAGCGCAGCCTTGCTGCCGCGATACACCTCGCGCAGGCCGCTCGTATTGTTGGTGATGCTTCCCTGCCCGGAGGTCATGACACCGATCGTACCGGCATCGGCGACGACGTCGTAAAACGTGTCCAGCACCCGCATCGGACCGAGTGCGTTGGTGACCATGACGCGGATGAATTCCTCCGTTGCCACTTCACCGATGGTCTCGGCCGGATCGTTGGTCACACCAGCATTGACGAACAGGATGTCGAACTTCCGGTCTCCGACCCGGGAGCGAAGCGCCACAATCTCCTCCGGCCGAGTGATGTCGACGCTCTCTATTTCGATTCTACCTGACGAGCGCTGCGACAGGTCGTGCAGCCGCGTCCGCGACGTACCCCTGACCGTACCCATGACGTTCCAGTCGCGGCGCAGGAATTCCTCCGCCATTGCGTAGCCGAGCCCGCGCGAGGCGCCGACGAGCAGCAGAGTTTTGCGAACGGACGAGGTCGTACTCACGCGCCTCAGAGCCTCATGGTGAGTTCGACGTCTTCTGCCAGGGAAACGGACAGGTAGCCGCCGGCTGCGTCCCGTACACGAGCAAGATAGTCCGGGCTCCAGTCCGCGTTGTCGGCCAGCACCAGGGAGCCAGGCCGAAGCCGCGGCTCGAGAAGGGAGAGCACCCTCGGGTAGAGGTTCTTCGCTCCGTCGAGGGGCACGAGGTCCATCGCTTCGGGCAGATCCGGTGCGAGTATCTCCAGTGCGTCGCCCGCTCGGATCTCGACGAGATCGTCGAGGCCCGCCGCGGTCAGATTGGCACGGGCCTGGGCAACCTTCACCGGCTCGAACTCGGTGCTGATGAGCAGACCACCGCCGTTGTCACGCAGCGCAGCGACGAGGTGCAAAGTCGAGACGCCAAATGAGGTCCCGAATTCCACGATCGTCCGGGCCCTACTCGACCGGGCGAGCAGGTAGAGGAGCGGTCTCCCTCAACACCGCCACGTGGAAATCCTTCAAGGCTCCGTAGAGCGCCCGGTAGTCCTTCGTGCGAGTCATCGGCGTGCCCGGATCGCCGGAAGGGAGTGCCCGCCTCTGCGCATCGAGCCGTGCGTCACTCGCTGCGGCTTCGGCGAATAGTTTGGCCGCTACGGCCGAACAGGGAGGGGTCGTCAGCGTCGTCATGGGGTTCGTCCTGCTGGATGGCAATCGCTCGTTGCCTGGCTAGAATACGAATAACGCATCGCATTTGCTATTCGCGTTCCGGATAGGCCCATGGCAAAACGTACGACACCAATCATTTCGCCGAGAAAGCAGCCGCGGCAGGACCGTTCGGCGCGGCTGGTTGCAGACATTCTCGAGGCTGCTATTCGCGTTCTCGTGCGCGACGGTGCCCGTCGCTTCACAACTGCTCGGGTTGCGGAAAGGGCCGGCATCAGCGTCGGCTCGCTCTATCAGTACTTTCCGAACAAGGAAGCAATCCTCTTTCGCCTACAGGAGGAGGAGCGGGGACAAACGATGACGGAGCTGCGCCGTATCCTCGGCGATGAGAGCGTGGCACCGCTCGAGCGCCTTCGGGCTGCGGTACGGATGTTCTTCCGGTCCGAGTGCGACGAGGCGGCGTTCCGGAGCGCCCTGGAGGAGACTGCACCGCTCTACCGCGAAGCTCCGCAAGCGCGTGCTCACTCGGAGGAGGGGCGCCGCTTGATGGAGCGGTTCATGAGTGATGCGCTGCCTCGGGCCACCCCACGCAATCGCGCCTTCGCGGCGGATATGATTGGCACGGTCATGTCCGCGGCGGGAAAGGCGATCTCCAGCCAGAACCGCTCCCGCTCTCAAGTCGATGAACTCGCGGCGGCGGTGGGAGAGATGTTCTGCCTCTATTTGAAAGCGTATGGGGATTGAGTCCTCGGAAAGCGCCGGCGTGTACGTCATTCACCGCAGAATCCACGCCCGCGCCTCGAAGTCCTTGCCGGCGCAGGCACATTCGCGCCCGCAGCACCGGCAACGCACGCCAAGCGACCACGCGCCGTCGTAGTTCCCGATGCGGTCGCGCTTGTCGATCGGAAAGGGCATTCTTGGAATCGCGCGAGCGGGAAGACTTCGTGTAACCAACATCACAAGCGCTGTACGGGACCGATTCCCGCGGTGCCCCGGATGGGGCAAACTGAAGTGGCCCCTACGCCGCGGAGTTTTGAGACGGGTTTTGATCGACGTGTTGCATTCTGCACGCATGCTCGGTCGATCACCACAACACCGGCTACGCCCACGTCGTCGTCCGGGGCGTCCTCGACGATAGCCGCATCCTCGACATGGTCGGCGACCATTTTGCCCATGGCGTCCGCCACCGGGCAGGCGAATTGATAACGGTGGAACGTGGGCCGCAGACCGCGCTTGATGCCGCCCGCAAGCCGACCGCCGAGCTGGATGCCGAACGACTGACCCAGCTCGACCGGATGCTGATCGCCGAGCAGCGGGACAGCGGTGTCGCGCCCTGCGGCCCGACGCCGCCGAGAGTTATACGGCGCGAGCCAACCGACATCTGCTGATCGACCGAGCGAAGAAACGGGCACGCCACGACCTCGCCACCGAGACCGAGCCGGGGCGCTGGGCTGTCTCGGCCAGGGTCGAGCCGACCTTGAAGGCATTGGGCGAGCGCAACGACATCATCAAGACCATGCACCGGGCACTGGCCGATCACCGCGTCGCGGACGAGGAGCGCGGCCACATCGTCTCGCTCGATCCCGTACCGACCAAGGCCGAGCCGAGATACGCCGACCTCAACATCCATGCCATGGCGGAAGCCAATGACGGCATCGACCGGCCGAGCAAGCATCTGGAAGTCACGCGGTGCATCATCGAACGCCGTCACGGTGACCGCGACGCCTTTATCCGTTCCCATGTCCGCCGCCTCGAAGCATTGCGCCGCGCCAGCCATGTCGAGCGCATCGACGCCCATTACTCCGCGCAGATCCTGCGTGCCCACCAAGCACATGAACGCGACCGTAGGCGGCTCTACCGGGAACGGTTCTTCGTCTAAGCACAGCAGCCGCTTCCCTTCCCCGACCCGCCGTCCTGATCCGCCTACGCCGTCGCTCCATCGCCATGATCACTCTCACGCCTCACGTCCATCACCGATCGCGAAAACCGCGCCATCAAATATCGTGGCGCGTCTCACAACCCTGCCTCGTGGCGAACAGCCGGTGTGCAAGCGGAGTGGGTGCCTTCGCGGGGAACCGGCTGCACGGAAGGTGCTCGCGCGTGGAGGAAACTGCGCGGACGGTACTCCGCAGCGCGCCGAGGGCGGCGCCCTAAGCTTTACCTCGTCAAATGCCGGCTGGACTTTGTCTACCCGTCTGCTGAAAAATAGATGGAAATGGGTGGACATTCGGCTTCAGCCGTGTCACAAATGTTTGGATGGAAATAGATGGTTGAACGGCATGGCGCTCAATACCGCGACCGTACGCATCACTCCCGAAATCCTCTCGTTGATCGCGGAGATCGACGAGTTCAAGGGCGCCTGGCGGGCGATCGGCCGGATTGCGCCGGAACGTCTATCCAGCCTGCGTCGCGTCGCCACGATCGAGAGCATCGGTTCTTCGACCCGCATCGAGGGTGCCAAGCTCAGCGACCGCGAGGTCGAGCAGTTGCTGGCGAACATCCGCATCGGCTCGTTCGCCACGCGCGATGAGCAGGAGGCCGCCGGCTATGCCGAGGTCATGGAGACGATCTTCAATGCCTGGGGCTCGATCCCGCTGACCGAAAACCATATCCGGCAGCTCCATCGCGATCTGCTGTTCCATTCGTCGAAAGACGAGCGGCATCGCGGCACTTACAAGACGCTCGCCAATCACATCGAAGCCTTCGACGAGGACGGTAAGAGCCTCGGCGTGGTGTTCGAGACCGCCACGCCCTTCGATACGCCGCGCCGTATGGCCGAGTTGGTTGACTGGGTCGCCGAGCGGGAGAAGGACAGGAGCCTGCATCCGCTGCTAGTGGTGGCGATGTTCGTCGTGGTGTTTCTGGAGATCCATCCTTTTCAGGATGGCAATGGCCGTCTGTCGCGCATCCTGACCACGCTCATGCTGCTGCGGGCGAGCTACTCCTATGTGCCCTACAGCTCGCTGGAGAGCGTGATCGAGCAGAGCAAGGAAGGCTATTACCTCTCGCTGCGGCGGACGCAGGGGACGATCCGCACAGACGCACCGGACTGGAATCCGTGGCTGGAGTTCTTCCTGCGCGCCTTGCAGCGGCAGAAGCAGCGCCTCGAAAAGAAAATGGAGCGCGAGCGCATCATGCTCGCCGACATGCCGGAATTGTCGGTGCTGATCTTAGAGTTGGTGCGCGAGCACGGCAGGGTGACGGTGGCTGAGGCGGTGCGCGTGAGCGGCGCCAGTCGAAACACCATTAAGGATCATCTGAAGTCGCTCGTCGCGCGGGGTCATCTGGCCTTGCATGGCGGCGGTCGGGGAGCGTGGTATGGCCTCGTTTGACCATGAAGCGAACATGGACGTGAGCGACCCCGCCGGCTTTGAGCCACTGCGCAGCGTCCGCGCGCGCCAGTCATTGCGACGCTGCGCGCGCAGTGAAGCGGGGCGTCCGGCGGCAGGTGTTGTTTTGTCCTGCCCGTTGAGGCGG
>DAHXNE010000002.1 GCA_027366635.1 Gammaproteobacteria bacterium
AGTCTCCGAAGAAACCATCCGTCAAATCAAGCAGGCGCACGAGCGGCTCAAGCAGGTCCACGAACAGCTCGAGAGCGAGCACCGCCAGGCGCTCGAGCGCAAGGGGATGCTCGAGGAGGAGGTGCGGTGGTTGAAGGGCCAGCTCTTCGGCCGATCCTCCGAGCGACTCAGCGAGCCGAATGTCTCGCCGGATCAGCAGAAGATGCTGTTCAACGAGGCGGAGGTGCTGGCCGCGATCGCGGCGGCGGAGGCGGCCGATCAGGCCCGTACCACGGTCGTGGCGGCCCATGAACGCAAGGCACGGCCGCACACCGGCGGTCGCGAGCCGATCCCGCCGCATCTACCCCGCCAGGAGATCGTGCACGATCTGCCGGTGCACGAGAAGTGGTGCACGCACGAGCATGAAGGGGTGTGCTGGGCAAGGCAGCGCATCGGGGAGGAAGTCAGCGAGCGCTATCACTACGAGCCGCCAAAGGTGTGGGTCGAGCGGCACGTGTATCCGAAGTACGCCTGCGGGCAGTGCCACCAGGGAGTGAAGGTCGCCGCGGCGGTCAAGAACATCCTGCCGAAGTCCAACGCCAGCGCCTCGCTTCTGGCGCATCTTGTGACCTCGAAGTTCGACGACGGCCAGCCGCTTTATCGAGTCTGCCGGCAGCTCGAGCGCCAGGAGGTGCTCCTGAGCCCCGGCACGGTGGGCACCTGGGTCAACACGCTCGGCGGTGAGAGCGTGGTGCCGCTGATCAATCTGATGAATGATGCGCTGTTCGAGCATCCCCTTATTCAGATGGACGAGACGTACCTTCAGGTGCTGCGCTCGGAGAAATCCCCGCACTCGGATCACTACATGGTGGTGCGCTGCGCGGGCCCGCCGGGGCGGCGGATCATTCTCTTCGACTACATCCCCTCGCGCACGGCGGCGGCCCTGAAGGACCTGTTGACCGGGGCGGACGGGCCGTACCGGGGCAAGCTCCTCACCGATGGGCTCGAGCTCTACGACATCGTCGCCGAGCAGCTGAAGCTCGAGCACTTCGGATGTTTACAACACGCGCGGACCTACTTCCACAAGGCGCTGAAGGTCGCGGAGCTCCCCTCCGGGCGGGCGCTCGCCGGCGTGGCAATGCGGGAGTATATCGGGCCGGTATTCAAGATCGAGCAGGACATCAAGGATCTGCGCAAGCAGCGCGAGCGGGATGGCTCAGTGCTGACGATCGAGGAGGTGTTGAAACTGCGGCAGGAGAAGTCCGCCCCTATCCTGGCAGCGTTCAAGCACTGGGTCGATGAGCTGCTGCCCGGCACCCCGCCGCAGAGCGCCCTCGGCAAGGCGCTCGCCTATACAACGAATCAATGGCCAAAGCTCGTGAAGCATCTCGAGCACGGCGACGTTCCGATACACAACAACGACACCGAGAACCGGATCCGTCCGTTTGCTCAGGGACGCCGCGTCTGGCTCTTCTGCCACAACCCCCTCGGCGCTCGTGCGAGCGCGAACTTGTTCTCCCTGGTCTCGAGCGCACGCGCCAACGGCCTCGAGCCCCATGCATACCTGAAGTTCATCTTCGAGCGGTTGCCCGCCGCCGACAGCCTCGAGGCGCTCGAAGCTCTGCTGCCCTGGAACGTTCGCACCGGGCTACCGGCCGCCCGCCGCGCCGCCTGACTCGCGCTCCATCTCGATCCTGATCCGGCCCCCATAGGGGGCCGCATCGGTGGCAACCCGCCGCAATCCGCTGCAGCGCCTCAATTTGGATGAGAACCGCGCGTCAATCGGGGTGAGAAGTCTCCCTGCGGTAATCTGGGGCGCGCCGCCCCGGGATGCGGTATGGCTGCCGCTGATCGCGGCCGGGCGGCTATAGAGCAGGGGTACTCCACGAAGAGGACCCCGCCCCGTGCTCGGCCGACACATCAACGATCACCAAATGAGGCTGTAGAAGCTCAGAGGATAAGCGCCATGGTTGGGCAGGGCGCCTTTGTTCAGTGAGCAGAGACCCCATTCCAAACGACGTCGATACGGGTTATGCCGTTGCGGAAATATCTGCTATCGAAGGTGACGAGGAGACGCTCTGAGCGCAGGGGCTCCTCCGTCAGGCCCGGCGATAGCCAGACCCCAGTAGGAGGAGGGGCCGAATAGCAGACTTCGCCGCACCGTGCAGCCGTATCGCCCGCGGGCCTGGGCGTTTTGTAGAACTCATCACGCGAGAGATCCAATTCGTAGACCACGCGAACGGTTCCGTCTCGCAGTGGAAAGTCGCTTGCAAAACTAGCCATCATGAAGTGCGTTTCGTACCGATCGGATCGTTCTATGACTCGCAGCGCATGGTCGATCTGGATCTGCACGGCCTTCTCGTCACACTCCGACATCGCGGCCTTTCTGCTGTTGGTATCGAACACCAGCCCGGCATCCACTACCCCGTCGAACTCACCACCGCTTACGCCTCTCAGCAACTCGCGCATGTCGTGTGATCGGTGCGTCGTCTCTGTCGTGCCGGGGCTCTCCGTCTCGAGTCCGGGGCGAACGAACGAGAATTTGTCCCCACGCACCGCGCGCAAATTTCTCGAGAGAATCGCCACATTGACCCGCCCCGGGGCCAGCCCTTCGCGGCGATGTCGGTTGACCCGCCCGGCGGTCTGCACAATCGAGTGCATGCTGGAGGGCTCGATGATCGCCCAGTCGAAGTCGTGGTCGCGCCCTACCTCCTCGACGGGAGTGGCCACGACCACGAGTCTCGCATCGCCCGTGGCGTCCTTGAGCTTCGGCATTACCTCGAGCAGGTGATTGACCCAGGAGGAGTCATTGCGATCGAGGATTCGATCCAAGTATTGTTCCTTGAATGCGCGTCGTTCCTGGACGTCCCGAGCGTGATACGCCGTTACGGTAAACTGGCCACACTCGCGCAATGCATCCGACACCGTCATGCACGTCTCCACCTGCGCCACGCGCACCAGGCCGATCGAGAGCCTGCAGTGAAGTCCGGGAGGGGAGGTGGCGTTGTGCTCGTGCAGCGCGAGGGCCTGTTTTGCGATCGTGCTGCAGAACGTTTCTGCGCTCTGCACCGGCACGACCTCGGCGCGCCGCAGGGGCGCCTGCCCGCACAGTCCTTGTGCCATCGTGCGCATGGTGTCCCGATAGAGCGTGTCTGCCTCCTGGGCGCTCGGGGATGGCGTGCTCTGCGGGTCGAACCGATCGCCGGCGATTACAAGATGCCAGGGCTCTGCGCCGAACATCGCCTCGTACGCGGCTCGCCCGCGAGAGTACGCGAGCGCGATACCCCCGGCCAGAGGCGGATTCAGGGTGGCGCTCGAGACGATGACATTGCGGCCGAAGGTGGCCGCCGTCTGCACGACGCGCATGACCGCCACGGCCGCCTTGGTGTCGTAGGAGTCGACCTCATCGAGGATCAGATCGCTGTGCGCGACGCGAATCAGGGCCTTGGCGTGACGATCCTGTTCGCCAGGTTCACCGCTTGCGACAATCCAATCCATAGTGCACACCAATACGGGTGAAGCGATAAGCTTCGCGAGGCGCTCCTTGGCCGCCGCATCGCGCTCGCCACTGCGCCCGGCGATTTGCTTCAGCCACTGCGGCAAAACGAGATCCCGCGCGCCATCGAGCTCGAGTTCCTCGCGGGTCTCAATATCGTCTTCGTCTTCCTTTGAGAAGTCCACCTCGACCGCCCCGCGCTCGCCGAGCAGGCAGACGAAGTCGCGTGCGAACGCCTTCGCGTCATACCGGCGCACGTGTTTTCCGAACGCCTCGAACGTCTGGTGCGTCAGGCTGCGCAGATTGAACGCCACCGCGAGCCGCGCCGCCTCTGGGCGCATAGCCAGCGCGATCTTGAGGTTCGCCAGCGTCTTGCCGGCGCCGGTCGAGGCGACATCGAATACGAGCTTACCGCCGCGCAACTCGGACACGTACTCGGCAGCGCGGTCCTGCCATGCGAAGCGACTTCCAGGCTCGGCGCGCGCGGCAAGGATCAAGTCCGCCAGCGCGCGCTCGAGTGTAGGGAGCTGCTCGCCGGCGAGCATCCGGAGGTTCTCTGCGGCCCGCTCACCGACTCTGAGCAGGTGCCAGGAAAGCGGCTGATCGAGCCGGCGCACTGGCCTCTGTTCGGGCGTTCGCTTGCGGCGCCGTAATGTTTGCGCCTGGGGCTCAAGGATGGATTGCGGCTTGGTGTTCGCGTAAACGATTCCCTCTTCCGGCGAGCCAGGGAACGTGCCGGCCGAGACTGCATGATCGGAGAGGATGAGCGCGGCGCGCGCCATGAGCATCACGCCCTCCCAATATGGGGCGGATCGGTCCACGGGCCGCAGGCGTCGCACGAGTTTGTCCATCGCTTGAAGCAACTCGACCCAGCGCGCCGCATCAGTCCCGCCGCCAGGGGCATGCGCGAGCGTCAGGTTCGGCTGAGGGTTGCGCCCCTGGATGTGGATATGGCAGGTGCCATCGATACCCCCCGGCTGGTCGAGGGCCCCGCCGATCGCCCCGTGATGGGTGCACACGGCCCACCCGACGGCATCGAGCGCGCTGTGCATCACGAGCGCGAGCGGGGGTGCGGGCGGTGAGGCCGGGCCCGCCAGCCGATCGCCCGCAGCCGCGCGCATCGCCTCCCAGGCCAACTTCAGCGACTTCGGCTCAAGCGCGCTTCCCTCGCGCAGCACGTGCCTGAACAGCCAGGCAGAAAGCCACTCGTGCCGGATCGGATCACGGCCCGGGGAACCGTTAGCCTTTCCGGGCGCACAGCTCTCCTTCAATTTATTCTGGAAATGCACGCTGGCCTTGCCGAGGTCGTGCGCGTAGCCGGCGAGGCGCGCGATGAGCGCCGCGTGCCGGTAGGGCAGGGCGAGGACCGTCTTGCGCTGTGCCGTGGCAACGGCGAATCGCCCATGGGCATCGTAGGCCGAGCGGTTGCCCACCACCCAGATCAAGCGCAGACCGACCGTCGGGTCACTCCGATAACAGGCGACCGATGTGTGACGGCTCGCCACTCTGCGCAGCGCCAAGTGCAGCTCATCGAGCGCCTGCTCCGTGATGAGCGTTGCCCATGCGCGATCGCCGATGCGCGTCCCGTAGCGATCGAGCAGCGTACGGGTGCGACCCAGGGCCGCTTGCTCACAATTCGACACCAGCACGATGTGCACGATCAGTCCTCCTCGAGCCGCGTGATCACCGGCCAGACGACATCTGCCGGCACGGCCAGCGCGGTGAATTCGCGTCTGAACGTGTGCAGGGCATGATCAGGCCATGTCATCACACCGTCCTGAATGTCGAGCTGATTGCGCACGGCTGTGGCCTGGTCTGCGGTGAGCGCATCGCTCAGATGCACCCGCAGCCGCCGCCGATCCCGAACCAGAGCGCGCGGCACAAACCCCGTAGGCTCCCGCCAGCCCGTCGCAGGGCGCGCATCAAGGACCCGCGCGAGCACGAACGTCTTGATCGGATGGTCGGCCTGAGCGTCCTCGAGATCCTGAGCATGAATCCGCCAGAACATGCCGGTGAACTCGAGCGCCCGCGGCCACACCGTGCGCCACCGGGCCGATTCCCCGCGACGCAGGCCCACGTAGAGGATCTCAACTGGCTCGCCGCGCACAGCCGCATCGAGCACGGCCCGGGTTGCCGCGGCGGTCCCCGCGCGGGCCGGCGGCGGCTGGGGCCTGAGAATCGGCACGCCGTCGTCGGGGAACAGTCCGCTCTCTTGCGGTGAGGCGCCGTTCGCGAGCAACCCGAGGATCGTCTCTGCGCGGACGAGCTCTGGCACCGGGACTCGGCGGTTCGGGAAAACCCCGATCCTCGGCGATCGGTACAGCTCATGGCTCCACTGGCTCACCGCTCGTTGGAGGATTTTCGACGCTCTGTTCGGCGACCGGTCGGTGCCGAAGGCTCGGTCGATATCAGCGCGGCGACAGCGGCCTATGAGCCAAGCTCGCCGAAGTACAAATAATGTGTCATCCATATGGACCAATTATATAATCTATTAGTAGTCCAATGTATCATGTTTCTTAGCTTTTACTAAGTTCCTGAGGGTTCTATTTTTCGCGGATAATGGTATACTGTACCCAGAACCCTAAGGATTCAGCGACCTATGCAGACCGAAGACTTCGAGCGATTGCGTGCAAAGCACCAGCACCTGCTTGCGCTGTGCAAAGGGGGTGCCCGCCGCAGCGTGGCAGTTCCCTTGGAGAAGCTGCGCAAGTCCGATGACGAGCGCGCGTTCTGCGCGCAGTGCGCCGCCAACGAGCCGCGAATGGATTTCGTATTGAAGCTCTATGGGCTTCAAGAGCAGTTCATGCAGACCGCCCCGCCGCCGCCAGAGGTCGATGAGCCGAGCGCTGCGGCCTACCTCGATGCCTGTATCCAGGCCGTACGCGCAGAAGCGGCACGCACTCCCACCGATCAGATGCGAGAACTCGCGCGCACCACTGTGCTGCGCTTCGGGGCCCACTTCTCCGGCAAACTGATCAACTCAAACGCGCAGCACGCCGCGCTGTTCGCCTCCGCCCGAGCGAGCACCCAGCCACACGTGACCAGCCGCGCTCTCGAGCGTGCCGGCATCCGCGTGCCCCTCGACCAGAGCCGCCTCGATAACAGCGGCATCTATCAGCGCATCGCAATGATTCTCGAGGGGGACTCCGAGATCGCCGGCGCCGCCGTCCCTGCCGAACATATCGAAGCGATCCGACAGGGCGCGGCGCAAGCCTTCGAACAAGCCGCAACCGCCGACGGCGCCGACTCGGTCGATCACCGCTTGCGGCAGATACTGCTGCCGAGCAACGGGCAGTACATTGCAGTCAGCCCCTTACCCTCTGCGGGGCTCGCGGCGCTCTGGAATGCACGCCGCACTGCGCAGAACGCTGCTACGCCTGCGGACCTGCCCCAGCAGCGCAGGCTCGAGACGGTCGAGCTGCCCATTGGCGGGGCGATCGTGCGCAATACAACGCGCCTACCCGCATCCGCAATCCAGACGCAGCTGTTCTTCCCAGCTCCGCAGACTCACGAGAACATCCAGGCCCTCTTTCGGTTCGTCTACCGGGGCTGGACCCCGCAGATGCAATCCTCCGATGTCGATGCGGCGGCCGCGCAGATCGAGCGCCTCTCACGCTCGCCCGCCCTCGGGGATTCGGCCTCCCTTCTCGCCGTGGGCGTCCAGGCGACAGGCGCGCTGGTGAGTCTCGCGCGCAGCTGTCATCGCCAAGCGACCGACCTGGCGCAGGACATCGAACAGGGCTCATTTCCAGAGGACCGAGAGCAGGTTCCCATCGATGAGCCCCTGCTTCGCCGCAAGCGTTCCGGCGAGCTCACCGCCATCGATACGGCCATCATTCGCCAGAGCTTCGGCGCCGAATACCGCGCGGAACTCGCTCGGCTGATCGTACGAACGCTCCGCGCGCGCATGCGCAGGACAGAGGGCACGGAGGCGCTGATGCGCGAAATCGACCGAGAGCGCGTCACCCGCGCACTCGAGCAAGCCCTGGAGCGCCTATGAACTATTTGCTCATCGATCTGAAGGCCACCAAGACCAACATGCTGCAGAGCCTGGGGCTGCTGGCCCCTGCACCTGTGATGCCCGCGCTGCTGATGGCGCACGCGCTCGATCACAAGCTCGACCAGCCCCTCGGCATCCAAGGCGTCGGGCTGGTCCATCAGCACGCCGCCCCCTGGATCGAGTACCTCGATAACCAGAAAGGATACCTCGAACGCGCGCTCGTCCAGCGTCGCGGCGCTTGCCTCTTCGACAAGCGCGACATCGCCTCCGGCAGCGGGGCCGGACCGCAGCAAAACGCAATGCAGCCGATGGCGCTCGCGGACATCGAATGGACACTGCTCCTTCAGTGTGAGCGCAGCATCAGCTCTCATGAACAGGTGCGAGAGACGCTGCTGCGCATGCGCTTGGCGGGAGGGCCCATACGCTCGGCCCACGTCAGCACCCATTCGACATGGGATGACGCGATGGCACACACGCTGCGCAACGGATTTTGGATCGAAGACGCCACGGACCTGCTTACCGATGCCGCCGATCCGCTAAGCGCAGCACTCGACGCTGTGCACAGCCGGGGCAACGGCTGGATCGTGCCGGCGAATCTCGGATACGCGCTGCTCGAGCCGCCGCGCGAGCGCCGAGGCGCACGCGACGGGCGCGAACACACTTTCGCCGAACCAATGATCGGCCTCATCCGCTACGTGCCGGCGACCGTCGCCCGTAGCCCCGAGCGCGCACTATCCCCACAGGATCTCTGGCGTTACGGCTGGGATGCCGACCAGTTCCTCATCACCAATCGGCGCAGCATCTCGCTTCAGCCAAACCTGAACTCTTGAATTTGCAAGGCACAAGGAGCCACCCATGTCGACAAAACTTCCAAACGTACTCTCTGTCCAACGCGGAACGATCGTCACCGACGGGCTGTTCTCGAGCATCGTCCAAGACCCTCAGGGAAAGGAGCACCTCGAGAAGATTCGGGTGATCCGTCATGGCATCCGTGGAATCAACAACCACCCGACGAGCGGGGAAACAGCGAACATTCAGCGCACCGAGAGTGCCAAGACCTCGCCCAACGCGATCGGCCTTGCAGTCGAGTTCTCGCTGCGCACCATTCCTGCCACAGATTTGCTGTTCTCCTGCTCAGACCCCGCCTATCGAGCGGTACTCGAAGGGTTCATCAAGCGCTACTTCGTCCGCAACGTACTCGAATTCGATGAGGTTTGCCGGCGCTACGCCCGCAACATCCTGAACGGACGCTGGTTGTGGCGCAATCGCGTCCTCGGTGACACCACTGTCGAAGCCAGAGCGGCCGGAAGGACCTTCACAGGTACCGGATCGCGCATGCGAGATTTCGAGGACTATACCGAACACGAACGCGCATTGGCCGCCGATGTCCTCGCGACCGGGCTGCTCGGCGAGGCGCACACCGCAGTGACTGTCACAGGTCGCGTCATGTTCGGATTCAAAGGCGAGGTCGAGGTGTTCCCGTCGCAGAACATGGTTACGAACAAGCCGCCGGGGTTTGCCCGCTCGCTCTACAAAGTGGACATGATCGCCCGCCGCGACATGCTCGCGATCATGGACACCGCGCGCAAGGATAGCGATGAGGCCGGGGAATTCTGCGCCGATATGATCGATATGGGCCGGGCGGCACTGCGCGACCAGAAGATTGGCAATGCGATCCGCATGATCGATACCTGGTATCCCGCGTGCGACGGCACGCCGATCGCAGTCGAGCCAAACGGCGCAAACCTCGAGAAAAACGTCCTGTTCCGACAGGACAAGGCCTCGGGGGCCATGAAGCTGCTCACCCTCGTCGATGAGATGCACCCAGGGGACGCGTTCGATCCGCGCGCGGCCTATCTCATCGCGCTGCTCGTGCGCGGAGGGGTATTCTCCGAAGGAGACGAGAAGAGCAAAGCTCAAAAGGCGGCGTGACCATGGGCTACACCGCGTACTTCGACTTGCGCCTGCGCCGCGATCCGGACATCCCGGCATGGGAACGTCTCGGGCGGCTGTGGCACCTTGTGCACTCGGCAGCCAGCCGATCGGCAGTCCCCTTCGCCGTCTCATTTCCCCTCTGGATGCAAGGCGGCTTTGGGTTCGGGGAGACACTGCGGCTGTTCACGCCCGACAGCTCTCGGGCAGAATCCCTCTACGATGCCCTCGAGAAGGCGCCCCAGGCTGCGGACCTCGCCGACGGATCGCGGATCCGCAAGGCTCACGCCCCGCAGACCTTCGAGGCATTCCTGATGCACCGCATCCCCTCAGGACCCTCGAAGCCTCGCAAGAACGTCGAGCTCGAACGCGCTAAGGAGCTGCGCGATCAGGCTCTTCGGCGCAGGATTGCGCAACAGCAGCACCTGCCGTTCGTGAGGATGCGCTCGTCCAGCGGACACGCATTCCGCCTGGTCGTCGAGCGCGTCGCGGCCAGTGGCACCGAAACCGGCGCTCCAAACGGCTACGGCCTCTCCCGCACATCGCAGATCGTCGCACTGCCCATTATCCCCGCATCGCTATGAAGGCGGAGCGACGGCCGCAGGCCGTCATGATGTCAAAACGGGCGAACGTGTTCTATCTCGAGCACGTTCGCGTCATGCAGCGCGATCAGCGCGTCGTCTATATGACCGAGGCCCGCGAGGGGCTCCATCAGTTCGTTGCAATTCCTGATAAAAACACAGCATTCATTCTGCTTGGCAAGGGAACATCAATCACCGATGCCGCCGTACGCAAGCTCGCCGAGTCGAACGTGATCGTTGGATTTTGCGGGTCGGGCGGCTCCCCGCTGTTCGCCGAGTTGGATATTTCGTTCCTGCTGCCGCAGGATGAGTATCGCCCCGTCGCGCACGCGCAGCGCTGGTTCGCGCTATGGACGCACGAGCCCACGCGCGTCGAGATGGGGCGCACATTTCTACAGAAACGCGCGGCTTGGGATAAGACGATGTACGCGAAATTCAGCCTGCCTGTACCAGAGGCTGTTTTCGATCAGTTCTTGGCTAGCCTCGAGGGCTGCGCCACCACAACAGAACTGCTGTCGGCCGAAGCTCACTTTGCCAAAACGCTCTACCGACAGCTGTCTCACGGCCTTGAGATCGTGGAGTTCACACGTGAGCCAGGCGCGAAGAAACGCGAGACCCCGGCTCAGCGCATCAATTCTTTCCTAGATCACGGAAATTACCTCGCCTATGGCTACGCTGCGGTGGTTCTGCACGCCATGGGAATTCCTTACTTCCTGCCGGTCCTGCACGGCAAGACGCGCCGCGGTGCTCTGGTGTTCGACGTGGCGGATCTGTTCAAGGATTGGCTGGTGATGCCCGCTGCATTTCGCTGCGGGGCGTCCGCCGAGAAGGACGGGGCATTTCGCGCCGAGATCATCGAACTTGCGCTGAAGCACGAGGTTCTTGACCACGCGATGACCTTCGTTGGAGAGATCGGTGAATTACTTGCGAAAAATCAAGCAGTTAGTATTACGTCCAGCTAACGATCGTGCCAGGTGTATTTGTCGCGTAAGTATCTGAAAACCATCCTAGAATTGCCCCATCGGTACGGTTCATCGCCGCGTAGGCGATTGAGAAGGCGCAAGTCCGCACCGCGCAAGTCCGCGCCGAGTTCATCGCCGCGTAGGCGATTGAGAAGTGTTAGCTGTTCGATGGTGATCGATAACGCGCGTTCATCGCCGCGTAGGCGATTGAGAAGGTGGAATTCGCGATGGTTATCGGCGTGATGCCGTTCATCGCCGCGTAGGCGATTGAGAAGGTAAACTCCGGCGGGACCCCGTACCAGAACACGTTCATCGCCGCGTAGGCGATTGAGAAGTCGCGCAGCAATCCTGCACGGACCTGGTTATAGTTCATCGCCGCGTAGGCGATTGAGAAGACGCCGAAGCGCGCGCGTGAGCGACGCGTATTGTTCATCGCCGCGTAGGCGATTGAGAAGACGGTGCGCGCAACCGGCAAGCAGCGCAGCAGGTTCATCGCCGCGTAGGCGATTGAGAAGCCGTTGAGCGAGGTGAGAATTGAAATCGTCAGGTTCATCGCCGCGTAGGCGATTGAGAAGGCGCCGGTGATCGCCCCTGAATAGTACGCGCTGTTCATCGCCGCGTAGGCGATTGAGAAGGCTCAACGGCTCCGCTCCTTCGAGCGATCCCCGTTCATCGCCGCGTAGGCGATTGAGAAGACAGTGATGCCCCCAGAATCACCGCTCAACGGGTTCATCGCCGCGTAGGCGATTGAGAAGAGCGAAGGGTTTGACGGTGCGGGCGTGTTGAGGTTCATCGCCGCGTAGGCGATTGAGAAGGTGTATTTCATGATTGCTCCTGAACTGCCCTTGTTCATCGCCGCGTAGGCGATTGAGAAGAAAGCCCACCGAGGAGGCAGCTGTGCCCACGCGTTCATCGCCGCGTAGGCGATTGAGAAGTGCGCGCGCCGGACGGCGTCGATCCGGCGCACGTTCATCGCCGCGTAGGCGATTGAGAAGGCGTACATTTGTCACGGGCGAGCAACCCTTTGGTTCATCGCCGCGTAGGCGATTGAGAAGTCGGCGACTGGGGGCCCGGTGCTGTGGTATGCGTTCATCGCCGCGTAGGCGATTGAGAAGTATGGAATATTCCACAAGTACCGGGGCGATTTGTTCATCGCCGCGTAGGCGATTGAGAAGCGCAGAAAGCAGGTTCCACGGACCGAACTGCGAGTTCATCGCCGCGTAGGCGATTGAGAAGAGTGTCGGCGCTTCCAACTATCTCGTGCCCGCGTTCATCGCCGCGTAGGCGATTGAGAAGAAATGATGAATTGCAAATCCTTGCGGAAAAATGTTCATCGCCGCGTAGGCGATTGAGAAGAATTACCCAGGGGTTACGATCTACATCCAGAAGTTCATCGCCGCGTAGGCGATTGAGAAGTCTACGGTCACGCTACTCCCAACAGGGATCTCGTTCATCGCCGCGTAGGCGATTGAGAAGGTTGCGGAACACCTGCACGAACTTGCCGCCAGGTTCATCGCCGCGTAGGCGATTGAGAAGACGGAGCGGCTTTCCGCGGTAGGGGACGACGAGTTCATCGCCGCGTAGGCGATTGAGAAGAGAAGATCGGCGACACCGTGAGCGGGGGAGACGTTCATCGCCGCGTAGGCGATTGAGAAGTTGATTGCAGCGACCTAGTCCGGGACGCCATCGTTCATCGCCGCGTAGGCGATTGAGAAGCAGGCGCGTGCCAGTCCGAGCGTACCGTAACCGTTCATCGCCGCGTAGGCGATTGAGAAGGGCGATGATCTCGCCCACCGGCCGCGGGCCCGGTTCATCGCCGCGTAGGCGATTGAGAAGCAGTGACCACGGTCAACCAGACCTTTGCAAACGTTCATCGCCGCGTAGGCGATTGAGAAGATCGTACTTGGCGTCTGTCCACCACGGTCCAGGTTCATCGCCGCGTAGGCGATTGAGAAGGCAGTGGCGTAGGTCCCAGGCGGCAGCCCGGCGTTCATCGCCGCGTAGGCGATTGAGAAGAGCAAGAGCGAAACGCGAGGCTGCTATGTTGAGTTCATCGCCGCGTAGGCGATTGAGAAGAGCAAGAGCGAAACGCGAGGCTGCTATGTTGAGTTCATCGCCGCGTAGGCGATTGAGAAGAAACCGCCGCGAGCACGCCGAGCATGGGCGGGGTTCATCGCCGCGTAGGCGATTGAGAAGTTCGATAATCGCAGAAATAGGCGTCGTTCTGTGTTCATCGCCGCGTAGGCGATTGAGAAGACGTCGAAAACGCCCGCCGCAAGCGCAAGGCAGTTCATCGCCGCGCAGATCGCCCCTGCAGGTCGCGAGCAGCCGCTCGGTGTCCTTCCGGCAGGGATGCGTGACTGGCGCAGGTGGAGGTCGGTAGCGTTGTGGCCGCGCCCATTCCGGGCGCTGGGAGCAACGCATGAGCAGAACCGAGAGCGATCAGCCGGCGGATTTGAGCCGGCTGCGGCGGCGGCTGGATGAGTATCGGCGAGGCGGTAGTCGCGGCAAGGCGCTGCCGGGGTGGGTGTGGGCGGCGGCAGGGAGGCTGGCGCGACGGCATGGGGTGCATCGGACGGCAGGAGCACTGGGGCTGGAGTACAACAAGCTCAAGCGCGCCAGCGGCGAGGCAGCAGAGGTAGCGGTGAGCGCAGAGGGGCGGCTGCGCGCAGCGGGGGCAACGAAGTTCCTCGATCTGACCCCGGCGTTGCCTCTTGCCGGGGCGACGTGCCGGGTGCGTCTCGCGGGCCCTGCCGGGCAGCATCTTGAGCTCGAGATGACCCTCGATGCCGCCAAGGAGATGGTGCTCGAGTTGTATCGCGAAGGCTGGGGAGCGCAGCCGTGATCCAGATCACTCCGCAGATGCGGGTGCTGGTGGCGGTCGAGCCGGTGGATTTCCGCAGGGGGATCGACGGGTTGAGTCAGGTATGTCGTGCCGTGCTTTCGGCCGACCCACTGTCGGGCACGGTCTTTGTGTTCCGTTCGCGTTCGGCGAAAGCGATAAAACTCCTGATTTACGACGGCCAGGGGTTCTGGCTGGCGCAGAAGCGTATGTCGGCGGGGCGTTTCCGGTACTGGCCGACGGCGACTGATGCGGTGAGCCGGCGCCTTGCAGCGCACGAGTTCACCGCCCTGATCTGGGGAGGCGATCCGCAGCGCGCCCAGGCGGCCCCGATGTGGCATCGCTTGGGGTTCGATGCTCCCGGCAATGAGGCTCCTCGAGCCTGATCGTCTACGCTGGCGGGCCTCGCGAGAGGCTCGCCAGGCTCTCCCGGTAATTCCACGGCAGCCACTGCCCGGGCCGCTCGGCTGCATCGCTCGCATGACGCTGCACCGCCACCAGGTAATCGAACACATCGACGCCTGCGAGTTCGGCGGTGTGGATCAGGCTCATGAAGATGTCCCCGACCCGTGCACCGTTCAAGGTCTTGTAGAACAGGCTGTTCTTTCTATGAAGGATCGCCTTTTTCAACACCCGCTCGCATACGTTGTTGTCGAGCGGTGCGCCGACCGTGCGCAAAAACAGCGTCAATGCGCTCCAGTGCTTTGTCATGTACTGGATCGCCTCCCCGAGGGTGGAGTTCGGCTCCACGCGCCGCTCGGCGAACTGCGTGCGCATCCACTGCTCGAGCCGCTCCATGAGCGGGCCGCTGTGTTTTTGGTGTAACTGCAACCGCTGTTCGGCAGAGAGTCCCTGTTTATGGGCATCGGCATCGATCCGGTACACCTCCCGTAGCGTCTCGAGCACGAAGCGCACTTCCTCGGGGAAGCTCTCGGCGATCTCAACGTACCGGCGCCTCGAGTGCGCAAGACATCGGGCGAGCAGCGTCTGAAACTCCTTCGACTCGTTCGCCGCCAGCCCGTCGCACATGTGGATCGGCGGCGGCAGATCCACCGCTCGGCGCCTGAGGACCTCATCGAGGTTCTCTCCGGCGTGGCGCACCCCGGTGAAGAACAGCACGATCTTCCTGCCGGCACCGACCGTGACGATCCCGGAGGTAAACACCCCCGTGCGGCTCTCCTCGGCGTCGTTCCCAAGAGTTGCCGCGCGCTGCTCACGCGTCAGATGCAGGATCTTCATCGTCGTGTCGTCGTTGTGCACGAGCGCGTCCTGGGCGGCCTGGCGGATGAGCTCCTCGTGCACCGGGACGTACTGCTCGGCGCCTGCCTTCACCAAATCCCACTGGGTCGCTGCTGGCAGCGGCACGCCCATCCCGCTCTGCAGCCGCTCGATGCGATTGAACGGTAACCCCGCGCCGTACTTCAGCATCCCGATCATCGCCGGGACCGTCTCGTCGTACTTCTCCTCGCCCACCTCCGCGGGCGCCCGGGCCGTATAGACTTCCCCGCACAGATTGCAGCGCAGCCGATCTCGCTCGTACACGGTGGCCGAGAGCGGCGCCATCGCCTCGATCCGTACCGCCTGCGCCGCCTCGGCGCACGGATACACCTTGCCCTGGCTGCAGCCGGGGCAGCTCGCCCCGCCTGAGAGCGTCGGGTGCGTGATCTTCACCCGCCGCGCCCCGGTATAGGCCGAGGCAGCATTGCGACCGTGGCCGGCCCCACGGGGCCGCTTATCGCCCGCTGCCTTACCCATCGAGTCGGCTTCAGGCCGCTCCTGCGCCTCGCCCAGCACCGTCTCGGTCTTCTCCGTCCCCGCCCCAAAGATCATCCGCTGGAAGCGCTCCACGGAGAGTGTCTTCGCATCGATCTCGGTGCGCAAAAACCCAATCAGCGCCACGGCCGCTTTGAGCTTGCCGCTCTCCTCGGCGCTCAAGGCGGCTTCAGCCTTCGCCACGATCGCCGTCAGTTCCTCCTGGGAGACCTTCAGCAGCGGCGGTTTGCGGGGCCGGTGACGCTTGTGCTTGCCGCTCATGAGCACAGCCGCTCGCGAAAGTCCGCGACCAACGGCAACCCCAACACGTCCTTGATCGTACGGTTCGGGCGGTGTGTCAGATCATCCTTGCCCCGCCCCTGGGTGCGCCCCAGGAGTACCCAGTTCGCCGCACGGTAGCAGGTACCGCGATGACGGGTCGTGTCCACGAACGTCTCGGCAAAGTACACCGGGTGACCGTACACCTTCTCCCACTCGCAAGAGAGCATCCGCGTCATCCTCGAGAGCAGGTGCGAGGCCAAGTGCGGCACGTTCACCCACGGCAAGATCAGGTAGCGGGTGTTGTAGGCGAGGAAGCGCAGGTTGCGCTGCCGCACCGCCGGGCTCCACCCGAGGTGGCGGTCGCGCGGGGAAAGATGCCGCGGCGCCGAACTCCACGCAAACAGCGCCACCGGCCTCTGCCCGGCGAACACCATGAACTTCAGTTGCTCGCCCACCGGCTGGCTGTAGCCGAGATAATGATGGTGCTCGAGCAGCCCATTGAAGCAGCGCTCCTCCTCCGTGCGTCGCACCTGCCGGAACTGAAGCGGCCCGAGCTCGCGCAAGCTCCCCGAAACCAGCGTGCGCTCAAGCTCGATCGAGCCCGGCCGCGTCCGTACCGCCAGCGGGTTCGGCGGTCGCCACTTCACCGCCGGCAGCTCGATGTGCCCCGCACGGGCCAGCGCCAGCATCAACCCCCGGGCCACCATGTCCCGTGGCGCTCCGTTGGCTTGTCGCCAGTCCCACGCCTCGCACAGCCGCTGCGACAGCCGTCGCCGGCTCGCCCCGGGGTGCGCAGCGATCAGCTCGCGAATGACGCCGACGTCGGCCGCGGTGACCGGTCGGCCGCGAAACGTAAGCACGGTCTGCATGACCGGGAACGATAGCGAAACTCGAAATGGAACGCAAGCCCCCCGCGATCACCCCCGTCCGCCGCTCCGGCAGCGCAAGTCACCCGGGGTAACGCACCCTCACCGGAAGCACACGCCGCTCGAGCGGGGAGCGAGGGAGGGCAAAATTTCCCTCCTTCATCACGAGCGACTCGCGTTGGGATACTTTCGGAAACTCGCAACGACTCGCCCGTAGATCTCCAGCTCCTCACTCGAGAGACTGGGCGCGTACGCAGAGTTACCGGCCTTGAGGAAGAACCCGTTGCGGTCGTGCGCCAGATATCTCACGGTGAATTTGCGATCCACGACGGCTACCAACACGTCGCCCGGCTGGGCGGGGGCTTGCCTTTTTACCACGAGCGTGTCTCCGGGCAGCAGGCCCGCCGCGCTCATCGAGTCGTCCTCCACGGTCAGGAGCACGGTCCGCGACGGCTGGTCGATGAGATACGCATCGATCTGCAGCCCCGGCGCTGGCGCGTCGGCGCCGGGCGCCGGACCGCTCGCACCTGGGGGGTCGCTGAGCGTGCGCTCGAAGAACCGAGGGCCTGGCTGCAGACGCCCGTCCGGGGCGCGGGCCAGGAAACCCGCTTCCCGTCCCCGCTTGACGAGGGCGGCCACGGCCGATGTCGACCGGAGACCCAAAAGAGCCGCCACAGCTGAATACGACGGCAGCACCCGGTGCTCCGCGTAGTAGTCGCGAAGCTTGTCCAAGTATTCTGGATCGCGATTCAACATGCCGAAGGAGGGTGATGCAAGGTCATGGAATTCTGCCGCGGTCGCGATTGCCTCGATAGCCAGGTCCGAGTCTCATCGGGCGCGCCGTCGTTTGCCCGGGGTTTTCTTGCGCGTCGGGGCCGAGCGGCGGGCAGGTGAGGCGGGGCGGCGCCGTGCCGCGGGCCGCGCGGGCGTGCGCGGTTTCGGTTTCGCCGTGTGCCGCAAGTCCTTCTTCAGCCGTTCGAGGCCGGCGCTCACGCGGCTCAGGGCCGCCTCGGAGCGCTCAGGGTGGGCGAGCAGGGCTTCCACCCGCGCAAATCCGTCTTCCAGCCGCCGCAGGGCCTCCCGCCGAGCGTCCTCCTGCGCCCGCAGCGCCTCCTGGCGAACCTCGAGCTGAGCACTGAGCTGCGCCACCTGGTAAGTCATGGCTTCCAATTCCTGCTGCAGCTGCTCGCGACGCGCCTCGAGCGCTTTCACCTGTTGGGTCAGGGCGCTCGACTCCCCGAGGGAACGCGCCTGCAGCTGCGCCTTCAGGGCCCGCACTTCGCTGTGCAGCGCGCTCAGCTCGGCCGCCTGCAAGGCGTTCGTCAGGGGCTCGTGCGCGTCTTTGAGCCCGAGCTCCGCGCGCGCGGCATCCTCGAGCGCGGCCAGCAAATGCCGTAGATGCAGAGTCGTGCGCAGCGGGGCCGCAAGGCTTGCGCGCTCAGACTCCGGCCGCTGCGCCGCGGCGAAGCGCTGCCACCAGTCCTCGAACATCGGGGTGAGCGTCGAGAGCGATCCGCCGGTGATGCGCGCGAGGAGCTGCGGGTAGGGCCGGATTCCGGCGGCGACGAGCTCGTTGGCGGCCAGGTCGACGTCGGCCTGCACGAGCGCCCGGGAGCCCGCTCCGCGTTTGGCCCGGGCCGCGGTGAGCGCTGCGCGCACGGCGGTCACGCACCGCTCGGCGGCCACGCGCCGATCGAGCGCGCCGGCGGGATCTGCCGGCCCGGCCTCGAGGGCGGGCGTGAGTGACGGCGGCTGCGTTTTCACAGACTACATAATACCGGATGCTGTATTGTGAAAGCCACCACTATCGTTAAAGGCTCTTCTCGTTAGTCACAATACCGGCTATCCTGGCCTCATGATCGAGGATGCACACCCCACTGCGCGGTCGGCGGCAGCGATGTACCCTGTTGCCCTGGGGCTCCTCCATGAATAAACGTCGCACTCGCGTGGTCCGCCGCCCGGCGCGGGCCGCGCTTCCGGTCCTCTCGCTCGCGCAAGCCCGGGAGGCGGCCGCCGCCTACGCCCGCGGCAGCCGGGCCCCCTCGACCTGGCGCGCGTACGAAGCCGATTGGCGCAATTTCGAGAGTTGGTGCCGCCAGATGGAGCTCAGCCCGCTCCCGGCCACACCGGAGACCGTCGCGCTGTATCTCTCGACCGAAGCTAAGCGCGGCCGCGCCCCCTCGACGCTCGGTCGGCGCTTGGCGGCCATTCGCCTGATCCACCTCGGCGCGCGCCTCCCATCCCCACACGATGCCATCGAGGTCACCGAGGTGTTGCGCGGGATCCGCCGCGACTTCGGCCGGCTCCCGGTGAAGAAAATGCCCGCCGTGGACGAGGACATCCGACGCATGGTCGATGCGGTCGAGACACATGATCCGCAGACGCTGCGCGGGCTGCGCGATCGCGCCCTGCTCCTCCTCGGCTACGCCGCGGCCCTGCGACGCTCCGAGCTCGTCGCGCTTGATGTCGAGGATCTCACCGAGCGCCCGGAGGGTCTCGAGGTGCGAATCGCGCGTTCGAAGACCGATCAAGAGGGGAAAGGCGACACCATTGCCGTCCCGCGCGTACCCGACTCGCCCTACTGCCCCGTGCAGGCGGTGCTCGACTGGCAGGTCGCCGCCGACATCACCACCGGGCCCCTCCTGCGCCGGCTGCACCGCGCAGATCGCGTCGGCGCGCGGCTCACCGCCCAGAGCGTCGCGCTCGTCGTCAAGCAGCGCGCCTCCCAAGCTGGCCTCGAGGCCGCCGAGGCCTACTCCGGCCACAGTCTGCGCAGGGGCTTTTTGACCTCCGCCGCGCGCAATCGCGCCAGCATCTTCAAAATGGCCGCCCAATCGCGTCACAAGTCGCTCGACGTACTGCGCGAGTACGTGGACGATGTCGAGCGCTTCGAGGATCACGCCGGCGAAGGCCTGCTGCGCCGCCGAGGGCAATAGCCGATCGGGCCGGCTGCGGATGCAGCACCCCCGCAGAGCCGCGGCCAACGGCCGGTGCGCGACAATTCTGCGAACTCCGGCGCGTATGGGGCGGGATCCCCGTGCCACCATGCCGTCCATAAACACCACAGTCCGGGCGGTCGCCGCATGGTCGATAAAAAACAGTCGCAGTCCCGGTTTCGCTCTGCGTTCACCCGAGTCGCAGTGGCGCTCACGTGCTTCGTCGCACTCAGCGGATTTGGCTCCTGGTTCGGCCGGCCGCTGGTAAACGGCTACTACGTTTCGCGCGGCAACAACGCCTCAGTGTTCATGGCTCATCTCGTCGAAGCGCCCCGCGGGCACCTGAGCGGTGCGCTCGTCGCCACTACTGTCGATCAGGGGGGCTCGAGCCCGCAGGTCCAGCGCGTCACGGTCCAGGGCAGCATCGCCGGCGGCAACATCACGTTGCAAACGCCTGGGCTCTTTGGCGCGTTCAGCACCCTTTACATCGGCACACTGGACGGCGGGCGGTTGAGCCTGAGCCGCCAAGGGCATTCCGCCTTCACCCTCTACCTCGCCTCAGCGAGGGCTTATCAGGCGCGCATCACCCTACTGGACGGCCTTCAGGCCAACATCAACACAGTGCGAAGCGCCCAGCATCGCCTGAAGAACGCGATTAAATACGTCAAGCAGCTCGATGCCGCCATTGAGCAGTACCTCCCGTGGGGCCGCGCACGCATTGCGCGTCAGGCTGATGTGCGTGAGTACTGGGATCGCAAAACGAAATTCTACGACACATGCCTTGCGATAATTCGCCCGCTCGCCGCCGAGGGCATGCCGGCGTGGCGATGGCAGGAGTGCGCGATCACCGTAAACAACGACGCGTACTATCGCGAGCAGACGGTGGCAGCAATCACGTCCTTGCAGCGCATCGCACGCGAGAAACGTGCCGCTATCGTCCAGATGCTCACCGAGGCGCCGGTCAGAGTGAAAACTGCCCTCAACACCATGATCGCCGCGTGCCGCTACACTGCGCACCCGACGTCGTGCGTAACTGCCTGCATGCGGGCGAAGAAGGATCAACTCGTGCCGCCGGCGACGCTCGCGGCCTTCCGCGCGTTGCTGCCCCAGGTAAGTCGGGCGATTCGCAACGATGCCGAGATCACCGAGAGGAGCGACGCCCGTTTGAAGACGGTAGCCGCCGAGATCGAGCGCATATATCACCGAAGCACTTGACGGCCCATTTGGGGCAGGAGAGAAAACTCCGTCGAGTGACCACCCCCGGCGGAACGAGTATCTCAGGCGATCAGCGCGAGCTGTTGTGGGCCGGCGCCGCCCGCTCCACAGCTGCGCGAATCGAACGCATTGTCTTCCCCGAGGAGTGCCGCGGCCCGCGCGGCGAACACGGCCGAGAGCTCCCGGCGCACCTTGAAGTCCGCATCGACGACGCCGTTCACCCGAGCCCAGTGATTCCACGCGAAGGATCGCCCGAGCCCGACTGTGGTGTCAGAGCTCGGAAAACGCTCGGCGTTGCGCACCATGTCCTCCCAGTCCGCACCGAACTCAACCGCATCGAAGCGGCTGTGCCTGCCGGTGAGCGCGGTACGCTCGATGTGCAGCGCCCGCTCGAAGAGTTCCGGGTGATGCGCCGCGAGCCAGTACAGCTCCCAATGCTTACTCGCCGGGCAGAAGAAGCACGCTGATTTGATCGGCACGAACGAAGGCCCAAGCGCCGTGGCGATTGCCTTCACGCAATCCGACCGCTCGAACCCGAGGGTCTGCAGCGGGTAGGCATAGTCGAAGTGTTCATCCGCCCGAGAAAGGTTTTTCGAGCGGCGCACGTCGGCCTTGCCGGCGTCGTACCCGATCAGCTTCAGAATCCGCTCGCCAGAGGCCTGCGTGGCCACCCACACCGGGCGTGGGTCACACGTGTTCGGGCCGCTCTTGGCGCCCATGAGAAACTGGTCCTGCGGGCCCTGCTTCCACTTCAGGCTGCAGCTCTTCATCCCGAAGGCAAGCGAGGGCAACGTCTCGTTGGAGAGGCAATTGCCCTCGAGATCGCTGTACCCCGTCTCCGGTTTCGTCCGCTTGCGACAGACGCTCACCGACGGCCAGCCCCAGCTCACGAGCAGCTTGCTCATCTTCTCCACGTGCTCGATTGTCTCGGGTTTCTCCCCGCCAGTGTCGGCGAAGGTCACCGCCTCCGGCCGGATTCCCGTTGCACGCAGCACCACGATGAGAGCGGTCGAGTCGACACCGCCGCCGAAGCACAAAACGGTCTTGCGCCCAGCAAGTTCGCGTCGAAGCGACATCACCTGTGAGGCGCTCAGGCCCGCATCCAGTACGCCGGTGGCCGGCGAAATGGCCCCGTTGTAGCTCTGCGACGCCGCGGCGAAGCGCGGAGTCATTAGAACCGCAACCCGATTTGCACCGGGATCACCGTGACCGGCACGAACGCGTTGAAGTGCACGTAGCGCGCTTCGATGAACATCACCGGGCCGGCATCGATGCGAAAGTCCATTCCGACCCCGACGTTCCAGGAGAAATCTGTCGTCGAACTCTCGCCGCTCAGCAAGGACGTCGCGGCCACCGTGCGCCCGCACACCCCGAAGGGGCTCTGCGTGCACTTGTACGTGTGGATGCCGCCGGGCTGCACAAGAGAGAGGCTGAGGTGCGCCGCGCCGACGCCGGCGAGCAAGTATCCGGTGACGCTCTTGCCGAAAGGCGCCCGGAGCTCTCCGTCGAAATCCGCCTCGGTGAGGCCACCGGATCCCGTGTCGGGGCCGAACGTGCTGTCCTTGGTGGCCGCGACGAGTGCGTGCGAAATGCCGAAGTGGTCGTAGGCAAAGTCGGCGCGCAGCGCGAACCAGCGCTCCTCGCGCGGTCGCCAGCTAAACCCGCCGCCGGCGGACCAGCCCCCGCGCAAGTACGAGACAATCGGGCCTGTGACGAAATTACCACCGACGTTCACGTGCCAATGGAACGAGGTGTGCTTTATCGGTTTTGCGGTCGCGGCGTGCGCTACGACGCTCGCACAGAGCAGTGCCGTGGCGATCAGCACGGTGACGAGCGAGTGTCCCTTGGCGCAATTGTGGCTCATGATCTCCCCCTGCAGCATGTATTCTCACGATCCATGTCTTATATTTTATCCGTCCACCCTTGAGGGTGCTCGAGACAAATCCGAATGCGCGTCTGATCCATGAAGCGAAACGGACGTCGCGCCCCGCGCGCCACAAGTACTACCGAAGATGCGGCAGCCGCAATTTCGACGCACGGTAAGCGCGGAAGGTCGGCAATCTGCCTGGCAACGTCACGCCGTTCGAGGCCCGGAAGCTGGCGAAGCGCTCGCAATGCTGATACGGGCGCAAGACCGCGCCAACCCTCGCCAAGAGAGAGAACTATGAGAATGGCGGTTGACGGCTCGCGCTACCTGTCTTAACGTGAGCCTTGGGCTGTTACAACGTGACGTATAACTTGGCAGCGGCACAGATGATAAACAATAAATCGACGAAACGTGGATCGCGTGGCTCGCCGGTTATCGACCAATTCGATGTACTCAACTCCTTCGTCGATCGGTGTCAAAACGAGACATCGCCTGTTGAAACCGTTGTGGCCAGGTTCGGCGAGGCGGTACAGAGCCTCGGATTTCGTTATTTTGCTGTTTGCTCTCACGTCGATCCGCTTGATCCTCCGAAAGACGCAATGGTGCTGCGAAACTACCCAGACGCCTGGGTGCGCCGGTTCAGCGAGGAAAAGTATTATGAGTTCGACCCCGTCTTGCGCCGCGCTCAAATTGACCCTCGCCCGTTTTTCTGGGATGTCGCGTTTCGAGCACAACAGATAACCATTGCCCAAAGGCGGCTGCTAGCGGAAGCCGCTGAGTTTCGCCTCTCCCATGGTTTTACTGTTCCGTTGCATTTATCGTGGTTGCCAGGATCAATACGCGCTTCGTGCTCCGTAGTACCTGATGACGACGACATCGATCCACATCGCGCCCTCGTGGTTCAGGCTTTAGCCCACACCCTGTACGCCTGCTTACACCAGGCGCAGGTCACCCGGCGGATCTCGTACGTCAAGCTGACGCCTCGTGAACGACAATGCTTGGCGCTCGCGGCGCACGGCAAGACCGACTGGGATATCGGTCACATCCTGCACTTGAGTGAGTGCACGGTGCATACCCACTTCCAGCGACTCATGGAGCGGCTCGGCGTGTGCACCCGCAGGCAGGCGATAGCCTACGCCTTGGTAAGCGGCGAGATCAGCCTGACGATGTGATAGACCGCCGGTCATCCCATGTGAGGTCACCTCGCGAATTGGATAGTCTTCGCTCGCCCCTGGCGTGAAGCCGAACAGTTCGTGCAATCTGCGTGCCAACCAAATCGGCGCTGCGTCATCTGAACAGAGGACCCTGACTGCCCACCATTCACGCAGTCTTCTCCGCAGCCAGAAGAATGCGGAGCCTGCTGCGATGGCTACGGGTAAAAGCTCGCCTCGACCCCCTTTGTATTCTCGGTTGATGAGGGTCTGCGCGCGACTCGGTAGATCGCTGGAGGACTCCGAGGATCTCGTTCAGGACAGCTACGTGCGTTTTCTGGAATACCGCCAGAGAAACGAAGTGAGGAATGAAGAGGCACTCCTGTCTCGAATCGTCACCAACCTTGCCATCAATCAATACCGGCGGCAGCGGACCGATTTCCTGCCTTTCGAGGACTGGAGAGAGCTTGACCCGAATGTTCTCGATCCTCCGCCAGATGCCTTTCGGATGTTAGTGTCGCAACGCGCATTAGACGGAATAATCAGAGTGTTGAATCTGCACAGTCGGCGCACGTGCGAGATTTTCCTTGCCCACAGAGCGGGGTACAGCTACGAAGACATCATGGCCGCACTCGGCATATCAGGCAGGACCGTGCAGAAACACATCAGACGCGCAACCGTGATACTCGGTGTGCGACCAAAGCCGGCCTCCCGCTTTTGAGCGCCTCACGCTTCTTGCAGCGGGTACGTCCGTCGCACACGCCGTATTTCGATTCCTGCCCCTCTCTCACGAACCACCCCCACCAGGCAATTCAACGATGTGGGGCTCGAGCGCCTCCATAACAGCCCGGTGCACATCCCAGCCCTGCGGCGCATCATTCTGATACGCGCCGGGGTAGACAGGGATGGCCGGGGCCACGCCCTCGAGCAGTTCCCGATCGCTTCGACGGCCGACCACGATGCACGCGTGTCGATGGCGCGTGCACATCACGCAGAGCCGCCCGGCCTCGAGATGAAACTCATCGGGACGGGCGAGCCCCGCGAGGGGGTGCCAGCCAATCGTGAGGTCGAACTCGAGCCCCTGGAGCTGATTGGCGGTGTTCACCACGACGCCAGGGAGGCCGGCGGCATCGCAGAGCGCGCGGGCCAGGAGCTTCTGATCGGTGTGTGCCACTGCGATCGCGATCCGTTCGGGCGCGAGGGCCACACCCTCAGGATGCCGCTCGCACTCCACAGTGCAGCCTCGCTCGGTGAGCCGATTGAGGAGCTCAACGATCGCCTGCGCAATCTCGGGGTCGGCCGTCCGGGTCTGCGCCCCTGGCAGCTCGAGGAGCGCCCAGCCGCTCTCAGCTGCGGCCGCGAGCGCCTCATCGAGCGCCGCGGTTCTCTTCGAACCGCCATGGGCCGCTCCGAGCCGCATCCTCCGCCCGCCCGCCGGCACCGCCGCGCCGAACCGATGCGAGACGGGATAAAAATGTCGCATCACCGGCACCGCGCGGGCATCGCACCGGCGCGTGATCGGAAAGCGGTATACCCGGGTATCCGGGTGATGCGCGAGCAGCACCCCCACTGCGGTCTCGAGCGGGTCCTCGGGGCGCCCGCGCCATTGCAGACCCTCGGCCACGGTACTGAAGGGATGGATCTGCCCACCGTCCCCGACGAGCAGGTGCCGCGGGGCAAGATCGGCCACGGCGAAATACTGGGTGGCGTCGACCTGGAAGCTCTCATCGATGATGAGCGCATCCCGCGCGCCGATCGCGCGCGCCTGGCTCGAGCGCGGGTGGTGCGCATCGGCGAGCTTGCGCGCAGTGCCGACCACCACATTCACCGCATCCGATTTGTGCGCTTCGGCGGCGATCTCTACGTTCTCGAGCGCCAACAGATCCTTCGGCACCTCGATGCTGCGTGCCGGGATGTAGGCCACCTTGCTGTGAGGATCACTCTCGGCGATCGAGCGCACCAGGCCGAACACCTGCTCGTTGGTTGGCGCGCACACCGCGGCCCGAACCCCGCGCTTGCGGCATTCGGCAACCGTATCGACGACGAGCCGGCTCTTGCCGGCGCCGGCCACTGCGCTCACCACTACCGCGCGTTCGCGCGCGAGCGCAAAGAACTCATCCTGCGCGGCCTTCGCGACCGTCCGGGCCTCATCGAGAACGGCAGCGTCGAGTGAAATGGGCCTCATTCCCATTATTTTATCCGAGGCCCACGCCAGGCGCCCTGGCGTTATCCGAATGCCACTCCGAAATCGGGCATCGGCGAGGCGAACAGCGCGGCTATGAAGCGAAACGGACGTCGCGCCCCGCCAGCGAGTTGCGCAGAGCCCTTGGAGCACGAGCGCCCGCGTGAAGTTTGATGCGGGTTCAGGACGCGGCTCGTTTCCTGCCAAGATAGGCGTTTCCGAATGGCATTCGGAATCCTGGCGAGACGCGCCAGCAGGGGTGGCCTAAAATAAAGAGATGCCGACACTCACACTACGTTTGAAGGTAAAGCCCGAGTCCTACTCGTGGCTCGCGGGTGCCGCTGTCGAAGTGAATCAGGTGTGGAACTGGGCGAACGCCACGAGCATCGATGCGGCTGACCGAAACCGGCGCGCGAACGCGAGGTTCCTGACGGGCTTCGACCTCTGCAACCTCTCGGCCGGTGCCACGGACTATTTCGCTCACATCGGCGCGGATACGATCCAGCGGATCTGTTGCGAGTACGCGCTGAAGCGCCGGACGGCCAAGCGCGTGCGGCTGTCCTGGCGCAAGTCTCGCGGCGCCAGGCGTTCCCTCGGCTGGGTGCCGTTCAAGGCCGCGAGCCTGAAGCGCAAAGG
>DAHXNE010000016.1 GCA_027366635.1 Gammaproteobacteria bacterium
CCGAGTCCGCACCGAAGATGGCGTGCAGCAGCTCGCTGCGGCCCGAGCCGAGAAAGCCGGCGATCCCGAGCACCTCTCCGGCGCGCACGGTGAACGTACAGGGCGCAAGGCGGCCCGGGGAACGCAGGGCCTCGATCTCCACAACGGTGTCGGCTCGGGCGGCGCGGATCGGGCGGGCGGCGCGCTGAATCGCCCGCCCGGCGATCGTCAATGCGAGGGTCGCCTCGTCGGTCTGTGCGGTCACTGCGCGCAGCACCGCCGAGCCGTCGCGCAGCACGGTCAGCTCGTCGGTGAGCGCGAGTGCTTCGTCGAGGAAGTGGGTGACGAACAGCACGGCGCGGCCTTCGCCCGCCAGCCGGCGGATGACGGCGTGCACGATGCGCCGCTCGGCGGCGGCCAGCGATGCGGTCGGCTCGTCCATCACGATCAGGCGCGCGTCGGCGGCAAGCGCCTGCAGAATGCCGACCATCTGGCGCTCACCGATCGCGAGCCCCGAGACAGGCTGGTCGGGCTGCAGTCGGTAGTCGATCGCGGCCATCAAGTGCGCGAGCCGCCGGCGCTGCGCGGCACCGCGGCGCAGCAGCGCCCGCTGCCCCAGGAAGACGTTTTCCAGCACCGAGAGCGCCGGCACCAGTGGAATCTGCTGGTGAAGCGTCGCGATCCCGGCGGCCCGGGCCTGCGCGGGTCGCTGCCAGTGCACCGGCTCGCCGCGCCAGAGAATCCTGCCGGAGGTGGCCTGCGCCGCCGCGCACAGGATGTGGATGAGCGTCGATTTGCCGGCGCCATTGGCACCGAGTAATCCGTGCACCGTACCGGGCCGGACAGTCAGATCGACGCCGCGCAACGCCACGGTCCCCCCTGGATACAGCTTGGTAAGGCGCTCCATCTCCAGCAGCGGCGGCAGGGCATCGCTCATTACGACCCTCACCATTCGCCGCGGCACTTGCCCACGCTCGCGCGGGTGATTCCCGGAGTCTTGTAATTGATGAAGGCGGCGTGCAGGGGCTTGCGCCCCGTCACGTCGCCGTAGAGCGCATCGAAGGCGAGCCGTCCAAGCTCGAGCGGCTTGTAGCACACGGTGCCGTCGATGCGCCCGGCCTCGAGCGAGAGAATCGCCAGGCGCGAGCCACCGATGCCGATCAGCTTGGCCTTGGAACCCGCGGAGCTGACCGCGCGGGCGCAACCGACCGCCATGTTGTCGGCTTCATTGAAGAACAGATCGACGTCGGGGTGTGCCTCTAGGATGTTCTGACAGACGACGTCGGCTTCCTGTGTGCGCCAGTCGGCCGGCTGGCTGGCGACGATACGGTAGCGAACGTGCGCGGCGGCGAGCCCTTGCTCGAAGCCCTGCTCGCGCTGCAGCACCTCTGGGAAGCCTGGCGCACCCTGGATGATGGCGATGTGGGCGAGTCGCCCCGGCGGCAGGAGCTTCCCGGCCAGCTGGCCGGCCTCGCGGCCCGCCGCCGTCTCGTCCTGGGTGACCAGCGCCACCAGCTTCGGATACACGTCACGCAGCGGTCGGGTACGCGGATCGCCCACTTCGGAGCCGACCGCGACCACGGGTATGCCGGCACGCGCGGCCTCGTTCACCCAACTCTGCGCGATCACGGAATCGAGCGGCATCAGCACGATACCGTTGACGTGCTCGGCGATCAGGTCCTGCAGGTCGTTGGCCTGTCTCTGCACGCGGTTTTGCGCATCGAGCACGATTGCCTGGACCCCGGCGCGCGCGGCTGCGCGGCGGAATCCGCGCGCGATGGCCGCGGCGAACGGATAGCTCAAGCCGGCGCTGGACAGGGCCAAGCGCAAGGGGGCCGCACTGACCGGCGAACTCGACAGCACGGCCAGCGCGGCGGCAGCGGCCGTGGTCCGCAGAGTGCACACGGCTCGCCGCCGGAGGCTCACGTCAACGCCTCGCGCCGCTCGACCAAATACAGATGTTCGCAGGCCAGAACGGGCTCCCCGTTTTGATTGGCGATTTCGACGGCTTCCACCACGATGCCGTGCGTCTTGCGCTTGGGGTGGTCGCGACGCGCGCTGATGCGCGCGGTCACCGTCAAGGTATCCCCAATGAACACCGGCCGGATGAATCGGACGCGATCATAGCCGTAGGACATTGCTCGCGGATTGATGGTATTGGCCGTCATGCCGATGCCCATGGACAACACCAGCGTCCCGTGTGCGATCCGCTGTTTGAACGGCTGCCGCGCGCACCATTGGGCATCCATATGATGCGGAAAGAAGTCGCCGGTCTGTCCGGCGTGCGTCACGATATCCGCCTCGGTGAGCGTGCGGCCGAACGTGCGGCGTTCGCTGCCGATCTCGTAGTCTTCGAAGTAGAGCTCGGTAATCACGCGCGCTCCTCCTCGGTGTCGAGCTGGAAGCGGCGCGCGATCTCGTCCGTGTCGCGGCCCAGGGTCGGGGCGCCGCGGAGCGCGGTCAGCACTGCCCCATCGACCCTGATGGGACAGCGCGTGGTGCGCAGCGTGCCGTGGTCGGCATCGTGTATGGTCTGCGTCAGACGCAGCGAGGTGAACCCTTCGTGCGCGAGCATTTGCGGCCAGGTGTAAACCTCCGCGCACCAGATGTCGGCGGGCTCCAGTATCGCCAACCAGTGTTCGCTGTCGCGAGTGGCCAGATGCGCCGCCAGGATGGACTTGATACGGGCTCGCGCGGTAAACCAGCCGGACGGGTCGGTGTAGGCGCGCAGCGGCTCGCAGCCGATGAGCTCGCCGAGGCGATCGATCGGCGCCATCGCCACGGCCACGTAACCGTCGGCGGTCGGATAGATGCCGTACGGCGCGCCGATGTAGACGCTGGCGTTGTTGACCGTATCACGCACGGGTTGTTGCCCGTCGCCGTTCAGAAACGCAGTGAACTGCTCGAACTGCATGTCCATCGCCGACTCGAAGAGACTGACGTCCACGCGCCCGCCCAGACCGGTACGGCCGCGTCGCACGAGCAGCGCGAGCACGCCCTGGCACAAGTGCGCGCCGGACATCAGGTCGGCGATCGAGACGCCCATCGGCACCGGACCCTGGGTCGCGTTTCCGGACAGCCAGGCGAGCCCGGACATGGCTTGTACGAGCAGGTCCTGCCCGGGCTTGGTGCGCCAGGGGCCCTCGCTACCGTACCCGGTGATCGCGGCGTAGATGATGCGCGGGTTGAGGTCCGCGACCGTGCCGTAATCCAGGCCGAGCCGTTCCATCACTCCCGGGCGAAAGTTGTGGACCATCACATCCGCGCGCGCGATCAGCGCCTTGACCCGGTGCAGATCCAGCGGATTTTTCAGGTCCGCAGCGAAGCTCTGCTTGTTGCGGTTGATGGTATGAAAGAGCGCGCTGTCCCCGCCGAACGACTGATCGGCCAGATAGAGGCGGCGGGACAGATCGCCCCCCTTTGGACGCTCCACCTTGATGACTTCGGCGCCGAGGTCGGCCAGCCGCAGGCAACAGGAGGGCCCGGCCAGAAACTGGCTGAAATCCAGCACCAGCACCCCCTCCAACGGTCGCTCAACGGTGGCCGTGGGCGCGCCGCGATCCGCGTGCGCTGTCTTCAACCGGGCTCCTCTCGCGTAGTTTGTGTATAAATGCTATGTTCGTTACTAAATGATGTCAACTGGACCCGCCGTGTCCGGGCGAGGGGGCTGGGTAATGCAGGTAGGCCGATCGATCGTCTTGCGCGGGATGACCTGGGATCACCCCCGGGGCTACGGTCCGCTCGCGGCCTGCTCGGCGGCGTGGTTTGCGCGCAGTAGGGTGCGCATCACGTGGGAACGGCGCTCATTGCAGGATTTTGAGTCCTTTCCGGTTGGCGAGCTTGCGGCGCGCTATGACCTTATCGTGATCGATCATCCGCACGTCGGACAGGTGACGCGCGAAGGATGTCTTGCTCCGCTCGGCGATGCCGCCGACTGTGAGCGGCTGGCTGGCGGCGCGGTCGGCGCCTCAGTACAGAGCTATTTCTGGGGGCAGTGGCTCTGGGCTCTCCCGATCGACGCGGCGGCACAGGTTCAGGCTTGGCGTCCTGACCGTCTGTCCGCTCCGCTGACGGATTGGGTATCGGTCCTGGCGCTCGCCGCCGAAGGCTCGGTGCTCTGCCCGCTGCGCCCGCCGCACAACCTCATGGCCCTGTTCACCTTGTGCGGACTGGCTGGATGCCCAGGTCGTGGGCACGCCGGCGAATTGCTGGAGCCGGGCGCCGGACAGGAGGCGTACGTGCGCTTGAGCGAGCTTTGTGCCCGACTCGACCCGGCCTGCCTGGCGATGGATCCCATCGCCGTCCTGGAGCGCATGGCCGGGCCGGACCCATCAGCGGTCTGCGCACCCCTCATCTATGGGTATGTGAGCTACTCCCGATCCGGCGCGCACGGCGCGCCGATCGCGTTTGGCGATCTCGCCCCGCTGGTGCGCGGCGGGCCGCGCTCGGGATCGGCTCTCGGCGGCACGGGCATCGCCGTCTCGGCGCGTTCGCCCGAGCGTGAAGCCGCGATAGCATTTGCCCGCTGGGTGGCGGACGCAGAAGCGCAAAGCGGGCCCTACCTCGCCGGCGGCGGCCAACCCGCGCACCGCGCGGCGTGGGAAGACCCGTTCGCCAACCGTGAATCGCTTGATTTCTTCCGCAACACGCGCGCGACACTCGAGGGCGCGTGGATCCGCCCGCGCCATGCCGGATACATGACATTCCAGGTTGCGGCCGCGGAGCGCCTCAACGAGGCGTTGGCGACGCGCGAACCGGCCGCCGTGGTCATCGCGGCGATCAACCGTCTGCATCGCGAGGTATCATCATGAGTTCAACCACCACTCGGCGGACCTTCCTGAAATCGGCCGCGACCGCGGCCGGCGCCGGCCTCGCCGCGCGACGCTCGCTGTGGCCGCGCCGCGCCAAAGCCGCGGCCCCCAACACCACGGCCGTCGAGCGTCTGTACGAATTCGACTATGCGGATGTGGCTCTGACCGGCGGTCCGCTCAAGGCACAGTATGACTTCATCCATGCGCATTACCTTGCGCTAGACAACGATCGACTACTGCAGGTATACCGGCAGCACGCCGGACTGCATGCCCCGGGGGTCGACATGGGCGGCTGGTACGGCAAGGGCGGCTTCATCCCCGGCCATGCCTTTGGTCAGTATGTTTCCGGCATCGCCCGCTTCGGACGCTGCACCGGCGACGATGCGTGCCGGCACAAAGTGCATGAGCTGATCCACGGCTTCGCCAGGGCGCTCGACGCAAATCCGGTGCCCTATGCGGGCGAGGGCGCCTGGCAGGTATGGCCGGCGTACGTGCTCGACAAACATATGATTGGATTGATCGACGCGTATTACATGAGCGGCGTGCACTCCGCCCGCCAGTTGATTCCGCGGGTGATCCGGGGCGCGCTGCCGTTCATCTCGCCGGTCAGCCGCAATCGCATCGGCGTCAGGAACCCGCCGTACGACGAAACGTACGTCATCTCGGAGAATCTGTTCACTGCCGCGCACCTGACCGGCGAGCGCCGCATCCGCGACCTGGCCGTGAAGTATCTGCTCAACGGACCGTACTTCGACCCACTGGCGCACGGCTCGAACGTACTGCCCGGACAGCAGGCATACAGCCACGTCATGGCATTCAGCTCCGCGGCCATGGCCTACATCCAGCTCGGCGACCCGCGCTATCGGGACGCGCTCGTCAATGGCTGGAGATTTCTCGACGAGCAGAGCTACGCCACCGGCGGCTGGGGACCGAACGAGCTGCTGATCACCCCGGGAAACGGCGCGCTCGCCTCGAGCCTGACCACGACGACAAACCATTACGAGACACCCTGCGGAACCTTCGCCACCATGAAGGCCGCGCGCTACCTCATGCGCTTCACGGGCGATGCGCGCTACGGCGACGGGCTCGAGCGGATCATGTGGAACGGGCTGATGACGGTGAAGCCGCCGGACTCCAACGGCAATGCACCGTACTACTCGAGCTATCACCCGGACGGGCGGAAAGTCTTCTATCCGGAAAAGTGGCCATGCTGCTCCGGCACCCTGGTGCAGGGCGTCGCGGACTACGTGCGCAATGCCTATTTCCACGCGCCCGGCGCTCTCTATGTCAATCTGTTCACGCCCTCGCGGGTGCGGTGGCGCAGCGGCGGCCGGGCGATCACGCTCACACAGTACACCGACTATCCAGCCGGCGAGACCGCCGAGCTGCGCATCGAGACCGCCGCACCGGCGGATTTCGCCCTCAGAATCCGCATGCCGGGCTGGCTCGAGGCCGATCCGGAGATCCACGTCAACGGCCGGCGCCAGAGCCTGGCGGCCGATCCGGGCACGTTCGCCGAAATCAGGCGCACGTGGCGCAACGGCGACCGGGTGGAGCTGCGCCTGCCGCAGTCATTCCGCACACAGGCGATCGACCGGTCCCATCCCGATACGGTGGCGCTGCTGCGCGGACCGCTCGTGTACAGCGCATTGAACTTCGCCGGGCCCAGCGCGCCCGTGCCACGCTTACGGCCGTCGGCGCTGCGCGCGGTGAGCGGCGCGCGGCAAACCTACCGACAGATG
>DAHXNE010000024.1 GCA_027366635.1 Gammaproteobacteria bacterium
CATCGGGCAGGGAAAACAGCCGGCGCGTGGCGGCGGTGCTCGAGAGCGCGAGCGTCTGCAGCGATTCGCCGCGCGCCCGGGCGACGACGGTTGCGATGTGGGGGAGGTAACACGGTTCGTTGCGACGCGACGCGGGTTTCGGGACGAGGTCGCGCGGCAGCAGGTAGGGACCGTCGGTTTCCAGCAGGAGCCGCTCGGCGGGAATGCGCGGCATCAGTTCCATCAGGTGCGCGCCGCGGCGCTCGTCACAGATCCAGCCGGTGATGCCGATTGCGAGTCCGAGCGCGAGGTAGGTGTCGAGCTCGGCGCCGCCGGCGGTGAAGCAATGCGCCACGCCGCCGGCCAGGCCGGACCAATGCTCGCGCAGAATGGCGATGAAATCCGCGTGCGCGTCACGCTGGTGCAGGAACACCGGTTTGCCGAGCCGCTCGGCGAGCTCGAGCTGGCGATGCAATGCCTGCTGTTGTGCGGCGCGCGGGGAAAAGTTGCGGAAATAGTCGAGGCCGCATTCCCCGACGGCGACCACCTCGGGGGCGCGTGCGGTCTCGGCGAGTTCGGCGAGCAGAGTGTCGGTGAGCTCGGCGGCGTGATGCGGATGGACGCCGGCCGTTGCGAACAGCCGGCCCGGGTGAGCGCGGGCGAGCTCGACGGCTTTACGGCTGCTCGGACCACAGGCGCCGGTCACGATCATTTGTGTCACGCCGGCATCCCGCGCGCGCGCAATGACCGTGCCCCGGTCGCTGTCGTAGCTGTCGTGAGTCAGGTTGATGCCGATATCGATCATGGGAGGTGGTGGCGATGAAGGCGTCATGGAGTGCATTCGGAACAGGTTGTCGTGATGCGACGCGCACCGTGAGCGTACGCGAACCAACGGTGAATCGAGATGATGCCGTCGCGAGGCCTCGCGCACGTGCGACGCGTTGAGCGGGTGGGTGTCCGCATCAGTCCGGAGCGAGGCTCGCGCGATCGTTTCGCCGGCGAATGAAGCTCGAGTTCAGGCCCAGTCCGGCGACCATCGAAGACCTCGCTCGCGTGTCAGGGTTCGGGCAGCGCCGTGAGCGCGGCGCACAGCGCCTCGACATGTGTCTCGTCCTGGTCCCAGGCGGCCACCAGGCGGGCGGTGCCGGCGTGCTCGGCGCCCCAATCGTAGAACTGGAAGCCGGCGGCGCGCAGCGTGCGCTTGCCGTGGATCCCCAGGTGTACGAACACCTCGTTGGCCTGCACCGGCGCGATGAGGCGCGCACCGGCGGCTCGACCGATACGGCGGGCGAATCCGTTGGCGCGTTCGGCGTTGCGCCGCCATAGATCGTCGCGCAGATAGGCCAGCAGTTGCGCCGCGACGAAGCGCGACTTGGATATGAGCTGCCCGGCTCGCTTGCGGCGCAGCTCGAAGTCGCGCACCAGATCCGTATCGAAGAAGACCACCGCCTCGGCAGCGAGCGCGCCGTTCTTGGTCGCGCCGAAGGAGAGCACGTCCACGCCGGCGCGCCAGGTCACCTCCGCCGGGTGACAGCCCAGGAAGGACACCGCGTTGGCGAAGCGGGCGCCATCCATGTGCACCTTCAGTCCGCGCGCGTGGGCCACCGCGCACAGCGCGGTTAGCTCGTCGGGGCGATACGCCGTGCCGAGTTCGGTGGCCTGACTTACCGAGACAGCCGCCGGCTGTACGGTGTGCACCGATGTCGAGTGTGCGTCCAATGCCGCCGCGAGTGTGTCGGCCGATAGCTTCGCGTGCCCGCCCTCGAGCAGCATCAGCTGCGCACCGCCGGAATAGAACGCCGGCGCGCCGCATTCGTCGCAGGCGATGTGCGCCTCGTGGTGGGCGAAGATCGCCCCATAGGGCGGCGTGAGCGTCGCGAGCGCCAGGGCGTTGGCGGCCGTACCGGTGGCGAGCGCGAAGGCGCGCACCGGCTTGTCGAAGAACTCCCCGAGCGCTCGATCCAACCGCCCGGTCCACGGGTCGTCACCGTAGGCGATGGCCAAGCCGCGGTTCGCCTCGGCCAGGGCCGCGAGCATCTCCGGGCACGCGGTCGCGGTATTGTCGCTCATGAATCGCATGGGTGGATTCGCCATGAGGGCCTCGTCGGCTAGATGCGCCACTTGAAGGATGCGGCGCCGATGCCCAGAAACACCAGGGTCACCACCGCCAGATAAATGAGGTTCGGCGCGATTGCGCCCAGGCCGGCCCCGTAGAGCATCACCGCGCGGGCCGCGTGCAGCAGCTGTGTCAGGGGCAGCGCATCGGCGATCCAGCGCAGCCATCTGGGAGCGCCGGCGAGGGAGAACCACGCGCCCGAGAGCATCACCATCGGCCAGGTGAGCAGGTTCAGCAGACCGTTGACCAGCTCCTCGCTGGCCAGGCGCGCCGCTACCGTCAGGCCGAGCGCGATCATCGCTAGCGCCCCGAGCGCCGCGATCAGCAACAGCAGCGCGAGGTTGCCGGCGTCGTGGAAATGGATCATTGCGCCGACCACCGTGTACAGCACGGTGGTGATCAGCAATATGATGCCCAGCCGCGAGAGCACTTGAGCGCTGAGAAACTCGAATGCGGTCAGCGGAGTGGCGTGCAGTCGCTTCAGAAACCCACTCTGCCGATAACGTAGCACCACGTAGCCGACCCCGAACAAGCAGCTGAACATCATGTTCATCGCCAGGATTCCCGGGAATAGCCAATCGATGTACCGGATCTGCCGGCCGCTGACCGGCAGCCGTACCGCACTGCGGTCCGCTGCCCGCAGCAGCTTCTCCACGATGTAGCCCTTGGGCGAGCGGGTATTGACCCAGAAGTGCAGTGGAGGTCCTGGAGCGAGCAGCAGGGCGATGTGATCGTGGCGCACCTCGCGCAGGCCCGCCTGTCGGCTCGATATCGGCAGGAAACGCACGTAGCGCGTGTGCGCAAACCGATTGTGCGCCAGCGCCGCCGGTCCGCCGAGCACGCCGACCGTGAACAGCGGCCGCGGCGGACCACCGAAGATGATGCCGATCCCGATGATGATCGACAGCGGCAGCACGAGCGTGAACAGCAAGGAGCCGCGATCCCGAAGGAACTCGAGATTGCGCGCATGCCAGACGGCACACAGCCGGCGGATCATGCGCGCAGCTCGTGGCCGGTCAGCTCGAGGAACAGATCCTCGAGGTTCGGCGGCCGCATGCGCAGGCTCGCGAGGGGCACGCCGGCGCCGATCAGCGTGCGCAGCGTCGCGTCCAGATCATCGGTGGTGATCTCGACACGCTCTTGCGTCTCGAGAAATTGCAGCGGCAGCGTGCGCGCGGCCGGTGGAAACGCCGCGCGCGGAAGCTCCAGCAGCACCGCGGCGAAGTGCTCACGCAGCAGCCGGCGCGGCTCGCCCTCGGCGACGATGCGTCCGTGGTCCACGATGGCGATCTCATCGCAGAGTATCTCCGCCTCGTCCATGTAATGGGTGGTGAGGATGATCGTCTTGCCTTGTTCCTTGACGGCGCCGACCAGTTCCCAGAAGTTGCGCCGCGCCTGTGGATCCAGACCGGTGGTCGGCTCGTCGAGAAACAGCACGGCCGGATCGTTCACCAGCGCGATGGCCAGCAGCAGCCGCTGCCGCTGCCCGCCGGAGAGCTTGCGGTTGTCGCGTTCCGCGAGCGCCTCTAGGGAGCATAGGTGCAGCAGCTCGTCGATGTCCCGGCCGCGGGTATATAGTCCGCGGAACAGCGCGAGGCTCTGGCGCACCGTGAGAAAGTGCTGCAGCGCGGTAGCCTGGAACAGAATACCCGCTTCCTCGCGGAAGCGCTCCCCGAGCGGCTCGCCGCGGTAGCTCACGGTTCCGGAACTCGGGGCGAGAATCCCCTCCATGATCTCCATGGTGGTGGTCTTGCCCGCACCGTTCGGTCCGAGTAGACCGAAGCACATGCCGGGCGGCACTCGAAACGACAGACCGTTCACCGCCGTGATGGCGGCGTACCGCTTGACGAGGTCACGGACTTCGAGAATGGGAACGCTCAATGCTCATCCGCTCGGTTCACGTCGGGACATCGTAGCCGATCACAGGCGGCTCCGTCTGCTCGATGCGCGGCGCCGGCCGCTGGTATGATGTCGAATCGGGCGAGCCGGATGTGTCGGCAGGTTGATGGGATCGCCGCGGGAATGAGTTCCCAATTATCATTGTGGTTGGAACAGGACATGGGCTGGAGCGTGCGCGAGAGCCAACGCGCCCGGCGAATGGTGGTGCGTGTCTTTCACACCGGTCGTGTGGAAGTGGTCGTGCCGCTGAGGACGCCGGCGCGGTTGATCGCGGGTTTTCTTGAGCGCCATCGATCATGGATCGAGCGCAAGCGCGCCGAGGCGCGCCGGACTGCGGCACCGCCGGAGCCGTTCCCGCCGCTCGCCATCGAGTTGGCGGTCTGCGCCGAGCGCTGGCGAGTGCATCTGGCCGGCGGCGCCGGCCCGGTGCGTGTGCGCGCCGCCGGAGAGCTGCTCACGTTGAGCGGTGATACGGGCAATCGCGGCGCAGTTCGTCTGGCGCTGCGTCGCTGGCTGCAGGAGCGGGCCAAGGCGGTGCTCGGGCCGGCCCTCGATGCGTGCGCGCACGAGTTTGGCTTTGGCTACGAGCGCATGGTCATCCGCTGCCAGCGGACCCGCTGGGGAAGCTGTTCGGCGCGCCGCACCATCAGCCTGAACGCCTGCCTGTTGTTTCTGCCGCCGAATGTGGTGCGCTATCTGATGATCCACGAACTTTCGCACACCCGGCACATGAATCACGCGCAGGGGTTCTGGCAGTGCGTGGCGCGCTACTGCCCCGAGTATCGGCGGCTCGACCGCGCACTGCTGCAGGGTTGGCGGCACGTGCCGGCTTGGGTGTTCGGCGAAGGCGTGGCATGAGCCGCAAGGGCAAGAGCGGGCGAGTTGACCTTAAGGGCGAGGCGATTCATTGGGATCTCGGCGCCTCGCTGTCGTACGGGCAGTATTTGCAGCTCGGCAAGCTGCTCAATGCGCAACAGCCGCTGTCGCGCGAGCGCGACGAGCTGATGTTCATTATCGTGCATCAGGTCTCCGAGCTGTGGATGCGACTGATGCTCGCCGAGCTCGCCGGCGTACTCGAGTGTGTGCGTCGTGATGACCTCGGTCCGTCGTTCAAAGGCCTGATGCGCATCTCGCGCGTGCAGTCGCAGCTGCTGTCGGGCTGGGAGGTGCTCGCAAGCCTGACACCGGCGGATTATTCCGCGTTTCGCAACGCGCTGGGGCGCGCCTCGGGCTTCCAGTCCCATCAATACCGGCTGCTCGAGTTCCAGCTGGGCAACAAGAATGCCGAGATGATTGCGGTGCATCGGCGCGATCGAGCCGTGCATGCGCGGCTCGAGCGGGCATTGCACGCGCCCTCGCTGTACGACGAGGCGCTGAGGCTCCTCAGCCGGCGCGGCTACGGTGTGCCGGAGGGCTGTCTTACTCGCGAATTCAGCGAACCGTACCAACCGAGCAAGCAGGTCGCCGGCGCCTGGCTCGCCGTCTATCACAATGCCGAGAAGGACTGGGATCTGTACGAGCTGGCCGAGCATCTGATAGATCTCGACTACAAGTTTCAGCTTTGGCGCTTCCATCACCTCAAGACCGTCGAGCGCATCATCGGTCACAAGCCGGGGACCGGCGGCACCGGTGGGGTGTCCTACCTCGCCAAGGCGCTGCAGCTGAAGTTCTTTCCGGAACTCTGGCAGGTGCGCACGGCGATGTGAGCGCAACTCAGCGCCAGCGCTCGCAGGTCAGGCCGGTGCGGCGCGCGATGCGGCGCGCACGTCCGGTGCCGTTGACCAGCACACCGTGCTCGACGAGCGCGAGGTGCGCGATATCGGTTATCGAGTTGCCGTAGGCGCTTGCGGCGCCCGGTACCCGCTTGCGTAATTGACGCAAGCGGCGCACCTTCTCCTCGCCGCGGCAGTTCGCCGTGCTCAGGCGCCCATCGAGCCGTTCGCCGTGCCAACGTACTTCCGTGCAGATGATCTCGTGAAAGCCGAGGGCGCGGCCGACCGCCCGCACGTACAGATCGGGGCTCGCGCTCATCAACACCAGGTGATCGCCTGCGCGCGCATGGGCCTGGATGGCCGCACTGGCAGAGGCAAAGGTCTGTTGCGCGGCCCAACGCGTGGCGAAGCGCTCCGACCAGGCGGCGAGCTCGGTGCGGGTAATGCCCCCGAGCGCGGCGCGCATCAGCGCGCCCTTCAACGCGCCACGCCCGCACAGCCCGAGGCCCAAACCCACCGCGGCGGGCAGGGCGGCCGGCAGACGCAGCACACGCCATGGGCGGCGCAGCAGCGCGCCGAGCAGGTACGGCGCGAAGGTGTTATGCCGGGTGACCGTTCCGTCGAGATCAAAGACCGCAAGGCCCATGCGCAGCGCTTCCCGAGAATGGGCCGCGACCTCAGCGCCGCGGATTGGACCGAGCGCTGAGGTCCGCCCGGCCGATCAAGCCTGGCCCGCAGCGGCGAGCTGGCGCAGCACGTACTGCAGAATGCCTCCGTGGCGGTAGTACTCGCGCTCCTTCGGGGTGTCGATGCGCACGCGCGCCTTGAACGTGAGCGGCTTGCCGCCGTCCTCCCGCTCCGCTTTGACGGTGACTTCGCCGCCGCCGGCCGCCAAGCCGGTGATCTCGAAGACCTCTTTACCGGTGAGACCGAGGGAGTTGGCGCTCTCGCCGGGCATGAACTGCAGCGGTGCGACGCCCATGCCGATGAGGTTGGAGCGATGGATGCGCTCGAAGCTCTCGGCGAGCACCGCGCGCACGCCGAGCAGCATTACGCCCTTGGCGGCCCAATCACGCGAGGATCCGGTGCCGTACTCCTTGCCGGCGAGCACGATCAGGGGTATGCCGTCGGCCTTGTAACGCATGGCGGCGTCGTAGATCGAAGCCTGCTCGCCGCTCGGTAGGTGCACGGTCACCCCGCCCTCGACGCCCGGTGCCAGCTGATTGCGCAGCCGGATGTTGGCGAACGTGCCGCGCATCATCACCTCGTGGTTGCCGCGGCGGGCGCCGTAAGAGTTGAAATCCTTCGGTTGCACGCCCTGTTGTTCCAGGTAGCGGGCCGCGGGACTGTTGCGGGCGATGCTGCCGGCCGGGGAGATGTGATCGGTGGTGACCGAGTCGCCGAGTACTGCCAGCGCGCGCGCGCCGCGGATGTCCTTAAGCGGCGCGGGAGTGGGCGTCATGCCCACGAAATACGGTGGGTTTTTGACGTAAGTGGATTGCTCATCCCAGGCATAGAGCTTGCCGGCCGGCACCTTGATCGAGCGCCAATGCGCGTCGCCCTCGAACACGCTGGCATAACTGTCCTGGAACATCTTCGAGTCGATCGTCTGGGCGAGCGCCTGCTGCACCTCCTGATCGCTCGGCCAAATCTCGGCGAGATGGACCGGCTTGCCATCGGCGCCGGTGCCGAGCGGCTCGTGGGTCAGGTCGATGTCGAGCGTGCCGGCGAGCGCGTACGCGACCACCAGGGGCGGGGAGGCGAGAAAATTCATGCGCACTTCCGGGTGCACGCGTCCCTCGAAGTTGCGGTTGCCGGAGAGGACTGCGCAGGCGGTGATGTCGCCGGCCTTCACCGCGGCCGAGATCTCGCTGTTGAGCGGCCCGGAATTACCGATGCACGTGGTGCAACCGTACCCGACCAGCTCGAAGCCCACGGCGGCGAGTTCGGCCAGGAGCCCGGCTTTGCGGTAATAGTCCGTGACCACCCGCGAGCCGGGCGCGAGGCTGGTTTTTACCCATGGCTTGGCCGTGAGCCCGCGCCGGCGCGCGTTGCGGGCCAGGAGCCCCGCGCCGAGCATGACCGAGGGGTTGGACGTGTTGGTGCAGCTGGTGATGGCCGCGATGAGCACCGCGCCGTCCTTGAGCTCGAAGCGCTGGCCGTCGAGGCTCACTTCGGCCCGGCCCTGGGCCTGCGGGGCGCGCGCGGCGCGCTCCACGGCCGCCTTCGCGGCGTTCTGCTCATACACGCGCTTGGCCGATTTCAGCGGCACGCGGTCCTGGGGGCGGCGTGGGCCAGCGAGGCTCGGCTCGACCGTGCCGAGATCGAGTTCGAGCACATCGGTGTAGGCGGCCGCCGGCGCGGCGCTGTTGCGCCATAGGCCCTGGTGCTGGGCGTAAGCGCTGACCAGATCAATGCGCTCGCGCGGACGGCCCGAGAGTTCGAGATAGCGAATCGTTTCCTCGTCGATGGGAAAGATGCCGCACGTGCTGCCATATTCGGGCGCCATGTTGGCGATCGTGGCCCGGTCGGCCAGCGGCAGATGCGCCAACCCGTCGCCGAAGTACTCGACGAATTTGTCGACGACGCCGCGCTTGCGCAGCATCTCGGTGAGCGTCAGCACCAGATCGGTGGCCGTGGCGCCCGGGCAGAGCCGGCCGATCAGCCGCACGCCGATCACCTGCGGGATCAGCATCGTGACCGGCTGACCGAGCATCGCCGCCTCGGCTTCGATGCCGCCGACGCCCCAGCCTAGAACGCCGAGACCATTGATCATGGTGGTGTGTGAATCAGTGCCGACCAGAGTGTCTGGATAGGCGCTGTGTAGGCCGTCGCGCTCGGCATCGAAGACGACGCGCGCGAGGTATTCCAGGTTTACCTGGTGGACGATGCCCGTGCTCGGCGGCACCACCGCCAAATTGCGCAATGCCGATTGCCCCCAGCGCAGGAAGGCGTACCGCTCGCCGTTGCGCTCGAATTCGATCCGAGTGTTGGCCGCGAGCGCGCCCGGTGTGCCGTATTGATCGACCTGCACGGAGTGGTCGATGACCAGTTCCACCGGCGCCAGCGGATTGACCTTCTCGGCATCCCCGCCGAGCCGCACGATCGCCTCGCGCATGGCCGCCAGATCGACGATGCAGGGCACGCCGGTGAAATCCTGCAGGATCACCCGCGAAGGCGTGAAGGCGATCTCGTGGGAGGGTGTTGCGGAGGGCTCCCACCCGAGCAGCGCCTCGATGTCGGCACGGGTGACGTTCACGCCGTCTTCGCAGCGCAGCAGGTTCTCGAGCAGGATCTTCAGGCAGTAGGGCAACCGCTGCACCTGGGCGCGCGGCAAGGCTGCCAGACTGTGGATCCGGTAGGAACGGGTGCCGACCTGCAGCTGGGTGCGCGCGTTGAAGCTGTTCGTCATGAGCGGGGCTCTCCTCATAAAACGCGGCGCGGATTATATCGGGTCGCCCGCGGGCGCGCTCAGTGCTGGCTGCTGGCGGCCGGTTCGAGCGCCTCGATCACCGCGCCGCCGAGGCAGCGCTCATCTCGATACAGCACCGCATATTGTCCGGGAGTCACGGCACGTTGCGGCTGATCGAACGCGATGCGCAAGCGCCCGTCGGTCAGCGGCTCGACCCGCGCCGGCTGGTCGGACTGGCGGTAGCGGACCTTGACCGCGCAGCGCTCGGGCGCCTGCGGCGGCGGTGCCAGCCAGTGCGGCGTGCCGGTGACGAGCGCCGAGCTGTACAGCAGAGGGTGGTCGCGGCCCTGCACGACGATCAATGCGTTGCGCCCGGTGTCCTTGTCGGCGACGTACCAGGGCAGCTCGGGGCGGCCTGCGCGCCCGCCGATGTTGAGCCCGGCGCGCTGGCCGAGGGTGTAGAACGCAAGTCCGCGGTGCGTCCCGAGGCGCGCGCCGCCGCTCGACTCGATCGGGCCGGGGCGCTCGGGCACGAACTGCGCGAGGAACGTGCGGAACGGGCGCTCGCCGATGAAGCAGATGCCCGTGCTGTCGGGCTTGTCGAACACCGGCAGGCCGGCCGCGCGCGCCGCGGCGCGCACCGCGGATTTCTCCAGCTCACCGATCGGCATCAAAGTGCGCGCCAGCTCGGCGCGCCCGACGGCGTGCAGGAAGTAGCTCTGGTCCTTGGCCGCGTCACAGCCCTTGCGCAGCTGCGGGCCGTCAGGTCCCGGTACCACCCGCGCATAGTGACCGGTGGCGAATGCGTCGGCGCCGAGCCGCTCGGCATAGCGCAGCGCGACCCCGAATTTGATCTCGCGATTGCACAGCACGTCCGGATTAGGGGTGCGTCCGGCACGGTGCTCGCTGAGGAAATGCTCGAACACGCGTTGGCGGTATTCGGCCGCAAAGCTCACGCGGTGCAGCGGGATGGCGAGCTCGCGCGCGACGGCGCGCGCATCCTGAAAGTCTTGCGCAGCCGTGCAGTAGCCGTCCTCGTCTTCCTCCCAGTTGCTCATGAACAGGCCGTGCACTTCCCAGCCCTGCGCCTTGAGGCGCAGCGCAGCGACCGCCGAATCGACGCCGCCGGAGAGGCCCACGACGACGCGGCTCATAGCTCGTGGGCCGGCACGCCGTGCGCTGCCTCCAGCTCGAAGTGCCCGATCGGCTCGAGTCCGACGGTTTCGCCGCGCAGGTAGTCCTCGAGGCAGCGTAACACCAGGGGACTGCGCAGCCGGTCGCCGCCGGCGCGGATCTGCTCGCGCGTCAACCAACAGGTCGAGACGATGCCGGTGTCGAGCGGCTGTTCGGGGCGATGGTCGTACACGGTGCCGGTGAACGCGAAGCGCTTGTAGAGCCGGCGCGTCACCGGTTGGCGCCACAGGTAGACGCCGAGCAGTCGTTCCGGCCGGAAAGCCCACGCGCTTTCTTCGCGAACCTCGCGCATCACCGCCTCGAGCAGTGTCTCGCCGCGCTCCAGGTGGCCGGCCGGCTGGTTCAGCAGCAGCCGGCCGTCGATGCGCTCCTCGACGAGCAGGAAGCGTCCGCGCCGCTCGACGAGCGCGGCGACGGTGATTTCCGGGTCGCAATCGCACATGATCGGGCAATTATAGCCGCTGGCGGCGCAGGAGTCGGTCCTGGCGCCGCTGCCGCTGTTGCGGGGGGCTGCTCGCTCAGGCGGGTCGCGCCAGCCGCAGGCTCTCCGGGTTCGCGCCCGTGTCCCAGAGTTGCTCGAACTCGTGCAGGTAAAGCCGAGCCACCGGCGGATTGTCCAGATCGGAGATGCCATCCCAGCCGTCGGCGCGCAGCCGGTACAGGATCGCGCGCTCATCGGCGATCACATAGGCGCAATGCGGAGCATCGCTGCGCGGCGGCAGATTGCGCACATCGATGCAGCTCGAAAGCCGGCGCGCCATTGCGACGAAGCGGTGGCCGTCGGCGCTGAGGCGGCCAGACTCGCAGAGCAGCACGCGCACCTTGGCGAACGGACGGGTGAGCACCAGGTGTTTGATGACTTCGAGGAAGGCGCTCTGATCGTACAACTCGGGCTCGAGGTTGGGCGTGTAGATCGACAGCAGCCGCTCGGCGCGCGCGGCGACCTGATTGACCGCCATGCGCGCCTCAGCGAGGGTGGTGAGCACGGTGAGCGCCTGGAACCCGCCGGTGTCGTCGTTGCAGTCGGCCTCCGGCATGTAGCGGGCATGCGCGAGCGCCGCCAGGAAATTGTGCTGTTCGAATTCGCCGCCCGGAGACACCAGTTGCGCCCGCTGTTGCTGTCCGCCGTGCGGACGCCGTGCGCCATACTAGTTCAGCACGACCCGTGCCGTTGCCGAGCCGGTCACAGAATCCCGGACGCGCCGGCGCGATTTGTCATATTTCCCGGGCCAGTTCCGCGGCCCAGCCGATGTAGTCGGCCGGTGTGAGCGCGCACAAACGATGCTTTTCCTGTGCCGGCAGGGGCAAAGCCTCGATGAATTCCGCGAGTGAGCGCGCATCGATCGCGCGGCCGCGGGTGAAGGTCTTCAGTCTCTCGTAGCCGTCGGGGATGCCGGCGGCCCGCAGCACGGTCTGCACCGCCTCGCCGAGCACCTCCCAAGCACCGTCAAGATCGGCTCGCATCCGGCTCGCGTCCGGCTCAATCTTGCCCAGACCGCGACCGAGCGCGCGCCAGGCGATGAGCGAGTGGCCGAGCGCCACGCCGATATTGCGCAGCACGGTCGAGTCGGTCAAATCACGCTGCCAGCGCGACACCGGCAGCTTCTCCGCGAAGTGTCTCAGCAGCGCGTTGGCGATCCCGAGGTTGCCCTCGCAATTCTCGAAGTCGATGGGATTGACCTTGTGCGGCATGGTCGATGAGCCCACCTCGGCGGCGGTGGCCCGCTGGCGCAGATAGCCGAGCGAGATATAACCCCAGAAATCCCGGCTCAGATCAAGCAGCACGACGTTCATGGCGGCCAGGGCGTCGCAATATTCCCCGATCCAGTCGTGCGGCTCGATCTGCGTGGTGTAGGCATTGGCGAGCAGGTCGAGCGAGCCGAGAAATTCGGCGCTCACAGCCCGCCAGTCAACCTCGGGCAGCGCGGCGCGCTGCGCGTTGAAATTGCCCACCGCGCCGTTCCACTTGCCGAGCGCCTGCACCGAAGACCAGCGCCGCTCGGCGCGCCGCAGCCGGTTGACGAAGTTGGCGACCTCCTTGCCGAGGGTGGTCGGGCTGGCCGGCTGGCCATGGGTACGCGCGAGCATGGCAAGCTCCGCGGCGCGGTGGGCAAGGCCGGTCAGCTCCTCGGTCAACCCGGCGAGAATGCCGTGCAGCCGCGCGCGCGCCTCCAGCAGCAGCCGGGCGTAGCTCACGTTGTTGATGTCCTCGGACGTGCAGCCGAAGTGCACGAGCTCGAGGCTGGCGGGATCGGCGCCGGCGGCGGCCAATTCGCCGCGAACGTAGTACTCGACGGCCTTGACGTCGTGATTGATGCGCGCCTCGATGTTCTTGACGGCCAGCGCGCAAGTGTCGGCCGGCGCCTCGCGCAGCCGCCGGGCGCATGCGCGCACCGCGTCGGGGATTCGCGCGCCCGGTAACTGTGGCAGCGCGGCGGCGAGATACTCGAACCACGCGGCTTCGACTCGGATCCGCTCGCGGATCAGGCCGGCCTCCGACAGCAGTTCCCGCAGCGGCTCGGTGGCGGCGCGATAGCGCCCGTCGACCGGGGAGAGGGCGAGTACGGCGGGAAGATCGTTCTGGAGTGGGTCGTGCATGCGTGGTGGGGAAAGGCCAGGGCCGAATCGATTATGATATCCGATACCGCGACGCGTCCGCAGGCGGCCCCGGCGGCGCGCTCGAGCTTACCGCGGGCCACGGAGCCATTAATCTATGACCCAATCCTTCCGAACCGAGCGCGACAGCATGGGGGAGCTCCAGGTGCCGCGCGAAGCACTCTGGGGCGCGCAGACCCAGCGGGCGCTCGAGAACTTTCCGGTCAGCGGCCGGCCCATGCCGCGCGCGTTCATCGCAGCGCTCGGTCTGGTGAAGCAGGCCGCGGCCCGCGCCAATGGCCGGCTGGGCCTGCTCGAGCCCAGTCTCGCCACGGCCATCGAGGCGGCGGCGGCCGAAGTCGCCGAGGGCCGCCACGACACGCACTTCCCGCTCGATGTGTTTCAGACTGGCTCGGGTACCAGCACCAACATGAATGCCAACGAGGTGATCGCCGCGCTCGCGGCGCGCCGCCTCGGCAAGCCGGTGCATCCGAACGATCACGTCAATATGGGCCAGAGCAGCAACGACGTGATCCCGACGACGATCCACGTGAGCGCGACGCTCGCCGTACGGCGCGATCTGGCGCCGGCGCTCGAGCAGCTGAGCGGTACGATCGCCGCCAAGGAGCGCGAATTGGGCGGACAGGTCAAGACCGGCCGCACCCATCTGATGGACGCGATGCCGGTGACGTTCGCGCAGGAGCTTTCCGGTTGGCGCGCGCAGATCGACAGCGGCCTGGAGCGCCTTGCCGCCACCGCCCCGCGTCTGCGGCGGCTCGCGCAGGGCGGCACGGCCGTCGGCACCGGTATCAACGCACACCCGCAGTTCGCCGCGGGCTTTTGCGTGGCGCTCGCGGAGCTCACCGACTGTCCGTTCGAGCCGGCGCGCAATTACTTCGAGGCGCTTTCCAGTCAGGACACGGCCGTGGAGCTCTCGGGCCAGCTGAAGGTCATCGCCGTCAGCCTGATGAAAATCGCCAACGACCTGCGCTGGATGAACAGCGGCCCGCTCGCCGGTCTCGGCGAGATCGCGCTGCCGGCGCTGCAGCCCGGCAGCAGCATCATGCCCGGCAAGGTCAACCCGGTGATTCCGGAGGCGACCGCCATGGTGTGTGCGCAGGTGATCGGCCAGGATGCGACCATTGCCCTCGCCGGGCAGTCCGGCAATTTTCAGCTCAATGTCATGCTGCCGGTGATTGCCTACAATCTCCTGGAGAGCGCCCGGCTGCTCGCCAACGTCGCGCGGCTGCTCGCCGAGCGGGCCATCGCAGGCTTCAAGGTCAACCCGGCGCGTCTCGCCGAGGCGCTCGAGCGCAACCCGATTCTGGTGACGGCTCTGAATCCGGCCATCGGCTACGAGAAGGGCGCGGCGATCGCCAAGAAGGCGTATGCCGAAGGACGGCCGATCCGGGAGGTGGCCGCGCAAATGACCGATCTGCCGCGCGAGCAGCTCGATCGCCTGCTGGATCCGCAGGCGCTCACGCGCGGCGGCATCACCGGTGGCGCCGGCGGCAGTGGCTGAGAACCCTGCCACGGAACCGGCGATTTGGCACGGTGAGCTGACCCTTGCGCGGATCGAGGCGCGGCTCGCCGGCAGCCGGCCGCGGCACGCCCGCGACCAGTGGTGGGTTCCGGGCCAGAGCTTTGAGCGTAGCGGTGAGCTTTTGCGCTGGTTTCCGGCTGACCCGACGCCGGCGGCCGTCCTGGTGCCGCTGGTCGATCATCCGGGTGCACCGACCGTTGTGCTGACGGTGCGCGGGCAGGGTCTGCGCCATCACGCCGGTCAGGTCAGTTTTCCGGGCGGATCGATCGAGGCCGGGGATCTCGATCCGGCGGCCGCGGCGCTGCGCGAGGCGCGCGAGGAAATCGGGCTCGATCCGCAGTTCGTGACCATCATCGGCTACTTGCCCGATCACGTGATCATCAGCGGCTTTCGCGTCACACCGGTGGTGGCGCGGGTCCGTCCCGGCTTCTCGCTCGAGATGGATCGACGGGAGGTGCAGGCCGTGTTCGAGGTGCCGCTCGCCCACGTATTCGATGTGCGCCACCACCGGCCCCGGCGGCACCGGTTCCGCGGCACCGACGTGGACATGGAACTCATCGACATCCCGTACGGCGAGCACAATATCTGGGGCGCCACCGCCGGGATGCTGTTGACGTTGGAGCGAATCTGCCGCGGCGAGGGCGGGCATGAGCGGGGCTGATCCGGCCACGGCGCTCGCCGCGCTGCTGGATTTGATGGCGCGGCTGCGCGACCCGGAGCATGGCTGTCCCTGGGATCGTGCCCAGAATTTCGACACCATCGCCCCGTACACGATCGAGGAGGCGTACGAGGTCCGTGATGCGATCGAGCGGGCAGATGCCGGTCAGTTGCGCGACGAGCTTGGCGATCTGCTCTTTCAGGTGGTCTTCCATGCGCGCCTGGCCGAGGAGCGCGGCTGGTTCGACTTCGCCGCCGTCGCTCAAAGCATCCACGCGAAGCTGGTGCGGCGCCATCCGCACGTCTTCGGCGGCGCCCCGCAGCAAGGGGACGCGGCGGAACAGTCCCGACAATGGGAGGAGCACAAGGCGCGCGAGCGGGCGGCACGGGCGAGCGACACGGGCGCGCTGGCGGATGTGCCCCGAAGTCTGCCGGCGCTGATGCGTGCGGCCAAGCTGGGTCGGCGCGCTGCGCGTGTGGGATTCGACTGGGAACGGCCGGCGCAGGTGCGCGAGAAGGTGCACGAGGAGCTTCAGGAGCTCGACGAGGCGATCGGGGCGGCCCGCGGCGGGCCCGATGCGCACATCGCCGAGGAACTCGGTGATGTGCTGTTCGCACTGGCCAACTGGAGCGTGCACTTGGCGATCGATCCGGAGGAGGCGCTGCGCGCGGCGAATGCCAAGTTCGAGCGGCGCTTCGGCTGCATGGAACGTCTGGCGGCCGAACGGGGCGCGACGCTCACAGCACTCACTGCCGCCGAATGGGACGCGTTGTGGTGCGAGGCGAAACGATGCCCCTGAGCGCGGCGCTCCGCGGCCGGACGGGTGTTCAGCAACGATTCACGGGTGGTAGGCTAGGGTTGCGACCCTCGTGGAGCGCGTCTGGGCGGCCACGCCGGCCGATCGGTAGACCTTCGAAGTGCGAATACGATTGATATGGGCCGGGGCCGCGGTGATGCTGATCGTCGCCGCGGTGTGGGCGGCGTCGCCACCGCCATCGCCCCCGTCGGTTCCGGTGAGCCGGAAAGCCGTAGCGCGCCATCTGACGATGGATCAGGCCGTCCGCATGGTCGAGCGGCGCTACAATGCCCGCGTGGTGCGGGCCGAATCGATCAAGCGGGCCGGGCAAACCGTGTACGTTCTGAGGCTTCTCGACCGGGCCGGGCGGGTGTTCACGGTGCGGATTGATGCCTCGAGCGGACGGATCCTCTGAGCGGGGGAGCGAGCGGCATGCGGGTACTGGTGGTCGAGGACGAAGCCTCGCTGCGCGAGAGCCTCAAGGCGCAGCTCGCCGAGGCCGGCTTCACTGTCGATGTTGCGCAAGATGGGGCCGAGGGCCTGTTTGCGGGTCTGGAGTACCCGCTGGATGTGGCGGTGATCGATCTCGGGCTGCCGCAGCTGTCGGGACTGGAGGTGATCCGCAAGGTGCGCGCGGGGCGCAAGACCTATCCGATCCTGATTCTCACCGCACGCGACAACTGGCAGGACAAGGTGGAGGGACTGCAGGCGGGCGCGGATGACTATCTCGCCAAGCCCTTTCATTTCGAGGAGTTGCTCGCGCGGCTGCAGGCGCTGCTGCGGCGCGCCGGCGGTTGGGCGAGCGCGGAGCTCAGATGTGGCCCGGTCACGCTCGACACGCGCGCTCAGACGGTGAGTGTGGAGAGCACTGCGGTGGAGCTCACCACTTTCGAGTACCGCATCCTCGAGCATCTGATGTTGCGCGCCGGGGAGGTCATCTCCAAGGCCGAGCTGACCGAGCGGCTCTATGATCAGGATTTCGAGCGCGACAGCAACGTCATCGAGGTGCTGGTCGGCCGGCTGCGCCGCAAGCTCGATCCGCACGATCGGCTCAGGCCGATCGAGACACTGCGGGGCCGCGGCTACCGCTTCTCGCTCGCGCGCGAGCTTGGTTAGGCGCCGCGCGGGTCGCGGGCGTGCATTCCCTCAGCCATCGGCTGCTGTTATCGGTGGCGGTGCCGTTGGCACTGTTCTTCGGCTTCATGACTCTGGTGCTCGACAGCGGGTTTCGGACGCTCTCGAGCGGCCGGCTGCATGAGCTGCTTGATGCCCAGATCATCGCGCTCATCGCCGCCGCCGAGCCCAAATCGGGCGGGGGATACGCCGCACCGATCAACGTGCTCGATTCGCGTTTCGGCACGCCCCGGTCCGGGTGGTACGCGGCGATCCGCTCGGTGCATCACGCCTGGCGCTCGCCGTCCACAGCGGGGGTGAGCATCCATTTCGGTCCGCTGCTGGCTCAGGGGCAGCGCAAGTTCCTCTACACCGTGGCTGGACACAAGCGCTTGGCCATCGAGAGCCGTGGCGTGACGTTCGAGGACGATCCGCACAATGTCCGGCCGGTGACCTTCAGTGTCGCGATCAGTCTGACGCCCTACGAAGAGCAGTTGTGGCAGTTCCGCCGCCGCATGGTGTTGTGGTTCAGCGTGCTGATGCTGCTGCTATTGGCGACTCTGGCGGTGCTGTTGCGGGCGGTGCTGGCTCCGGTGCGTCGGCTCGAGCGTGAGATCCACGAGGTCGAGGCGGGGCGCAATGAAGTGCTCGGCGGCGGATATCCGCGGGAACTCAGCGGCGTGGCGCGCCACCTCAACGCGCTGCTGATCGGCCAGCGAAAGCGCCTGGCGCGCTATCGAGATACTCTCGGGAATCTCGCCCACAGTCTGAAGACCCCGCTGGCGGTGATGCGCTCGGCACTGTCGGGCACGGGTGAGGGTGCCCTGCCCACCGAGGCGATCGGCGTGGAAATCGACCGTATGAGCGGCATTATCGAGCATCAGCTCAAGCGCGCCGCGGCTTCCGGCGGTGCGCTGCTCGGGCAGGCACCGGTGGCGGTCGCGCCCCTCGCCGCCGATCTGCGCGCGGCGTTGCTGAAGGTATATGGCGGCAAGGATCTGTCCCTCGAGCTGGCGATTCAACCCGACGGTCAATTCATCGGCGATCGGGCCGATCTGATGGAGATGCTCGGCAACCTGCTCGAGAACGCGTGCAAGTGGTGTCGCGCGCGCGTGCGGCTCACCGCGGCGCTCGACCCCGCCGCAGCGGCTGAGGAAAATCTGACGCTGACGGTGGAGGATGACGGCCCGGGCATCTCGGCGCAGAACCGTGCCCGGGTCCTCGAGCGCGGGGTGCGGGCCGATGAGACCGTGCCGGGTCACGGATTGGGGCTCGCAATGGTGCGTGAGACCGTTGATCTGTACGGCGGATCCATCGCCGTGGATACCTCGCCCCTCGGTGGCGCGCGCTTCATAGTGCGGCTGCCGGGTCGCGTCTGATACGAACTCTTGGGTTGGCGGGGCATGTCGTTGCGCCGGTTTCACTGTCGCGCGCGGCACAACCGGTTCTCCGCCCGGCAGGTAGCGCTTCGACGTGGTGTTCCGCCACGCCCTGAGGCGCTCCCATGGGGCGGCCGGCAGCCAGGGCGCCGCTCCTTGGCATATCGCGGTGTCCGCCGGCGTGGCGCCTGAAGCTACCCGAGCGCTGCGGACGGGGAAGCCGGCCGGCTGCGAGCTTGATCCGGTCCTGTGCCAGAAGCGCTATGGCGCGGAAGGTCCATATCAGGCCCGCAAGCGGCCCGCCGATCGGTGCGACCCGTAGTCCGTCTGCGCACAGCAGCGCTGCGACGAGCAGGTCGTCGAGCGTCGTCGACAAGAGCAACGTCGCTGCGCGCAGATCGAGCACATCGGCCGCGAGCGACCCTGGCGGAACGCGCCGAGCGCTAAGTGGGACGGTCAATCGACGAATCCGCGGTGCATCTCGGGAAACGCGTATTTACAATGGTGCAGGGGTACGTTGCGATGCGCACCGGCAAGCTGCCCACCACGGGAGTTGCCGGTGTTCTGCCAAAGTCATCGAGCGGCCAGTGGTCCGCTGTCGGCACTGGCATTGCGGCC